>JAQVIX010000155.1 GCA_028695495.1 Candidatus Cloacimonadota bacterium
GGAAAAATATGCTGCCAATAAAAATAATGGCAATAACAGCAAACACAATGGTAATGCCCCAGCGAACAATCCAGCGGGGAGGCGTACCGAGTATCTCGGTAATCTCATCGGATTTTATGTTGATCTTCTCTTCCATATACTGACTCTAACTTGAACGCTGATCCCGCCAGTGGTCGGACACGTGACGCTGATTCAACAAATCCTCGCAGATTTTTGGTGCGGATTATGCGTAATCAAAAATCTATTCTCGAGCCCCGCATATCTGTGTAAATCGCTTTGATCTGCGTTGATTTTAATGATTTTCGCAGATCTTTTGTTGCAGTTTCGTATGTCAACGAATTCTCAAGTTCCTCTTATCTGCGTAAATCTGTTCGATCTGTGTTATCTGCGTTCCAAAAACAATTACAACTCCAACTGATTCTTAACCAATGTATAATAGGCTCCCTTTTTTGCGCTTAGCTCCTTGTGGGTTCCCACCTCAACAACCTGGCCATCCTCCAGCACAATAATCTGGTCGGCACTTTTTACCGTGCTTAGCCTATGCGCCACCACCACCGAGGTTCTGCCCTTTATAAACTCCTGTAGATTCTCAAGAATTACCTTCTCGTTGTTGGCATCGAGCGAATTGGTGGCCTCATCTAAAAAGATAAACATTGGATCTTTGTATACCGCGCGGGCTATTAGGATGCGCTGCTTTTGCCCCTGGCTTAACCCGTGCCCTTCGCCCCCAATCTTAGTATTGTAGCCCAGCGGTAACGAGGCAATAAAATCGGAAATATTGGCAATGCGAGCGGCCTCAATCAACCGCTTCTTATCAACAATCTCAACCCCCGACGCAATATTACGGGCAATGGTATCGGAAAAGATAAAGCCATCCTGCATCACCACGCCGCACTCCTCGCGCCAGCGGCGTAGGCTGTATGCCTCAAGGTTGTTGCTGCCCAGTCTAATCTCGCCAGTTGCAATGGGGTAAAAGCCCAGCAGTAGCTTTACCAGCGTTGTTTTACCACTGCCCGATGTACCCACAATGGCAGTTTGCTTGCCCTCGGGTATGGTTATGCTAACCTCTTTTAGCACCAGCTCCGAGTCGGGCCCCTCGTATCTGAACGATAGATTATTCACTGATAGTGCAGCATTATCGGGGATATCGGAAATGCTCGATGCTGCGGTATCCTCCTCATCGTCCCTAAGGTGTACCTCCCCAAGCCTCTCGAGGCTAATCTTGGCATCCTGAGTAACGTTGATAAAGTTGATAAGCTGATCGATGGGGCTGTTGAGCTGCCCAATGATATACTGAATGGCCAGCATCATACCCAAGGTGAGGTTGCCCTCCACCACGCTTTTGGCGGCCAGCACTGTGATAACAATATTCTTAACCTCGTTGAGAAGCACCGCACCGCTCTGCTGGTACTGGCTAAGGGCAAGCCCCTTAACGCCCACGCGGAACAGGCGCGCCTGAATGCTCTCCCACTCCCACCGCTTCTGCTGCTCGCATCCGCTCAGCTTAATCTCCTGCATCCCTTGGATTAGCTGAATAAGACTGCTCTGGTTGGCCGACATCTGCGCAAACCGCCGATGATCCAACTCAGCACGTTTTTTCAGGAATAGCCATACCCAAGCCGCATACAGCGCGCTGCCGATAAAGAAAACGGTAAAAATTTGAGCGCTGTAGAAGAGCAGCACCGCCCCAAATATCACCAAATTAACCAGCGAGAATATCACGTTGAGCGAAGTGCTGGTAAGGAAACTCTCGATACGGCGGTGATCGCCAATGCGCTGCATAAGGTCGCCTGTCATCTTGGTATCGAAGTAGCGCATGGGCAGGCGCATGAGCTTGGCCAAAAAATCGGAGATTAGCGACACGTTGACCCGTGTACCCAGATGCAACAATATCCACCCACGGATAAATTCCACCGATACGCGGCTTAGCGTCAGCACCAGCTGCGCTATAAGCACAAGGTATATAAAGCTGATATTGCGATTGCCAATACCCTGATCGACGATGCTCTGGGTGAGGAACGGGAATAGCAGCTGCATTAAGCTACCCAGTATCAAGCCCAGAAATAGCTGAACAATCATCCGATGGTATGGGCGCAGGTAGCTGAACAGAAATCCGAAGCTACAGCGGTTGGGCTTCTCGTCGCGGGCCGAGTAGAACTCGGGGGTTGGCTCAAGTAGCAGGGCAATGCCCCTTTGCTCGCCCTCCTCGCTTGTTGAGAACCAGCATTGCGTAAACTCCTTTTGAGGATATTTAAGCAGCCCACCTGCGGGATCGGCCACATGAATAGTCTCGTTGCCTTTACGTCCCGATATCTTGTAAACCACCACAAAGTGCTGCTGGTTCCAATGCACAATGGCAGGCAATGGTGCCTCATTGCGCAGCTGCTCAAAGCTTAGCTTTACGCCCATGGTGCGCAACCCAATGCTCTCGGCGGCACGACTAATACCCAGCATGCTCACCCCCTCGCGGGTTATATGGCTACGCTCACGCAGGGTCTCTAAATTGTAATGCTTACCGTAGTGGCGCGCCACCATCCTTAGGCAGGTGGGGCCGCAGTCCATAGCGTCGTGTTGGGGGTAGTGGGGGAAAGGCATTTTTGAATGTAAAATGATAAATGTAAAAATAGCGAAAACTATAACTTATATGCTAACTGTTATAACAAAACTGAACAGACTTAATGTAATTAGGATTTTCTTTAATATGCATACCTACA
>JAQVIX010000080.1 GCA_028695495.1 Candidatus Cloacimonadota bacterium
CAGCTTTTTTAGCTAAATTCGAACAACAATTTGTGTTTTCAGGTGTGTCCAAAGATATTATTTGAAATCATGATGTGAAACACAGTAAAAACCACTTTCTCAAAACTGAGTTATTTCAACGGAGTCAGACTGTTAATAATGCAATAATGTTACCGTAATGTAGTGCTATTTTGTTTTTAGAATTGCTTTTTTTTTACAGAAACATTCATCCTTACAAAACAATGTCTTTAAAATGCTAGTGAGACCCTTTGTTTATGCTATTTAGAGCAAGCCCACCGGGCATAGGAGTAAGATTAGCAGGTATTCGCGATTATAACGAAAAGGCGGATAAGCGCCATTAAACCAAGACCTTGCTCGTGTGTTGCCGTGGTGATGCCGTGGTGTCTCCCCGCAATTTGCCAAAAGGCACCACGGCATCACGAGGGCGAGAGACGGGGAAGAATGTAGAATGTAGGATTTTATCAACATCAATCCAACCGAAATAGGATAAACGTATGTTAAATACAATTCCACAAATCTGCAATAGGATCAACAATTCCGCATTTACCAATATCTATACACCAACACACCGGATTGAACCCCGCAAGGGGTGACATTTCGGTAGGCATGTTTGTCGTTTAGAGATAGCCTCATTTTTTCCGTCAAATCAAAATGTTTAAAACCAGCTCATCATTTTGACAATGCTTACGAAAGCCCCAAGAATCATCAATGATAAAGCGCTGTTTCATCGCGAAACAAGAGTCAACCTATTTCAGTACAAGACACTTAGGTCTTTCATTTTTATAATCCTATCTAAGTAGAATTACCTTCTTAACCTCGGCATTACAACCAGTCATGATTTTGCAATAGTAAACTCCACTATTGCAAGATTTGCCATTATTATCCTTGCCGTCCCATACGATCGAGTGACTTCCTTTAACTAATGGTCCAGAGTAAACATCAGCTACCAATTGCCCTTTGAGATTATATATCCGAAGCGAGATTGGGGATTGTTTCGCTAACACAAACTTTATATATGTGCTTTGGATGAAAGGGTTGGGATATGCTTCCAAACAAAAATCCATTACAGGTACAATGATGTCATCTTCAATGTTTGAACTTATTGAGAATGACTCCTCTGGCGAAAATTGAGATCTTGTAAAAGAATTATCAATCGCCTGGCAGCTCCAGAAGTAAGTTGACAAAGAGTCAAAAACTGATTTGCTAATCAAAAATGAACAATTTGATTTTAGATAACCAAATGAAGGCTTCAAGCTGATACCATTGGATAAAGACATTGGCGATACCAAGTCGCAGCTACCCGATGTTGTGCCAATTCTTATGGCGTAGGTCAAACTCTGCGATGGTTGTTCAGTATCAATAGACTCGTTCCATTGAAAAATTATATAATCGCCATGTTCATTAGTCCTTAGATTAGCAGGGCTTGAAGGTTGATTGTTATTACCTGTATCTATATTATCGTAGAGTAAAGTTACCTCATTATTAGCAACATCTCTTCCGGATATAATGACATCCAAAGCACCATCATTATTATAATCACACCAACTTGCTGAGGAAAAACATACACCGGATAAAGTAAATATGTTAGAGAAAACACCGCCATTATTAATATAAATTGCTGAAAATGGATCAAAAGGTGATATATGACTTCCTCCTCCTGTTACTAGTAAATCTAAGTCTCCGTCATTATCGCAATCTCCCCAACTAATAGACGAAACTTGAACTCCATACAGGATAGCATTAATATCTTGGAATCCTCCACCAATATTATGATAGACCTTTGTGATACATTGGTTGTTAATAGTTCTACCACTAAGCGCTATATCCAATAATCCATCATTATCATAATCACCCCAAGCCGCTGATGAATTACCTACTCCAACAAGTGGTGCATTAATATCTGCAAAAGTTCCATGAGTGTTATGCAATACTCTCGATATTCTTTGAACATTTTCATCAATGCCTGTTATCAAAAGGTCTAGCCACGAATCGTTATCATAATCGCCCCACTTAATAGATGATGAATGAACCTGAGGTAGATTGATTCCACTATTAATAAACCCATTTGGTGTATTAGTATAAAGTATTGTAGAATGCTGTGTTGAGTTATTGATTCCAGATACGATTAAGTCCAATCTTCCATCGTTGTTATAATCCCCCCAGCTTGCTGACCCCCCATATGCTGGAGTAATATTTGCATTAATATCAGTAAAAATCCCATCATCGTTACGATATATTTTGGCTATTATCTGCTGATCAGATAGGCGTCCACAAATAAATAAGTCCAAATCACCATCATTATCATAATCACCCCATTCAACTGATGAGAATCCTACACCCGGCAATATGACTCCGCTATCCGAAAAAGAACCATCAAAATTGTTATAGATTTTTGTTATATATCCTGAAGCAGATATACCTGAAATACAAATATCCATAAAACCGTCATTATTATAATCACCCCATGCAAGAGACGAAGCATAAACACCATCCAACCCCGAATTGTGAATAACAAAATCGGTCGCCGTTAAATTTACGCAAGCCAATAATAGTGATAGAATAACAATTACATTTTTTGTATATCTCATACGTCCTTCTTTTTTGTATATGTCTTTCATTTATTCTAACATAGATCATTTATTTAGGAAAGTGTTGTTTATTCTCATAAGAATCAACTCATTCAGCACGATAAGAAATGGATTGTCTTCAAATTTACTATGTTTCCATAGGACCAGAGCAACCGACAGATCTGCCACTCTGGTGATGTTCAGTAGCATGTAACTCATGAACACTGTCTTCATCATAACATTCTTGAGTACTAGTACAAGCCAAAGCTCCACCAGCTTTGCAATTTTTTACTAACCGATCAATAAACTGTTTTACAAGTGGTATACTATGGCATGATGGAAGAGCATATGCCATTGATGATGAACTTATGCGGTTATAAAATATTGGAGTATTAGTTTGCCCCAAATTGTAAGGTTCAATATGCTCCTGTTTTCGTAACTCAATTCCTGGAAGAACATGATCGATTACGGAATCAACTTCTCTTCTTCTCATGATAACGAAGCCATCAGCAGAGCTAGTATTAATGTCTTTAATGGTCATTCGCACTTTTACGGTTTTCATAATATTCTCCTATCTGATTTAGCAACTCATATAGTTTCATGGGGTTTGTACGCGTCAATCTAAATATATCATTGATAATAGCTTTTGTAAGTTCTTTCTCTTCTTCGCAAAAAAACATTTTGAAAAATTCTTTATTTATCTCACGCTTCCCATTATCGTACATTGAGGCTATGCATGGTGAACAAAATCTTTTGTTCCAACAATAATTGCAATCTGATAACATCTCAACAGACAATGAGTATAGCAATAAAGACCTCTCTTTATTGATTCCTTGCGATACATTTCCTATTGTAATATTTTGATCATCATTATTCAAATAATGGCATATCTTAAAATCTCCGTTAAAAGAAACATAAAATCCCTGCTTACATATTTCGCACAGATTATCAAACACTGAATAATCATTAATATGTCCATAGAGCATAACCATAATTTTCTCAATTCTTCGTTTCCACATATTAATAGAAAATGAAGGTACATCCTCCCCAGTGCTACGTTTACTATACCCAGAAACATCTATTGAGTTCAATAGTCCATTGTAGTCACTCCCACAATTATTCTGAATATCCGAAAAATATTGTTGCTTGTAACTGTGAATAGTATCATAGTTGCGAATAAAACTTAGACTAACATTTTGATAAAAAACTCCTTTATCGATTCTTGTAAACCACATGGTATTAAAAAACTCTATCAGCTTGGGTACTTGTGTATTAGGACTTACAACGCAATTGAATGTAATGTTATTTATATCAATAATATTCTCATACAGTTTCTTAATGTTAGATAATACGACATCAAATGTGCCCTTCCCATTAGGAAACACTCGGTTGAAATCATGGTTCTCTTGGTATCCATCAAAGCTAATTAACACTTTTACATTGTACTTGTTAAAAAAGTCAATTATTTCATCATTTAATAATGTTAAATTTGTTGTTAATGATATTGAACCCCTTCTAACGTTCAAATTCACAAATTCTTCTGTAATATACTTCATAACATCGAAATTTAGTAGGGGCTCGCCACCATAAAATGATAGTGTTACTATATCATCAGGATTCAACAATCCTTTAATGAAAAGAATCAATTGGTCAGCCGTATCAATACTCAAGTCCAGATTATCATCTAAGTCATGCTTTGCATTTAAGGAAGAGCAGTATTTACAGCGGAGATTACAATTCTGCGTCATTTCAATGACAAAATGATATCCTGGCGGAATACCCTTATCTCTGAAGGTATTTGATTTACCGTCATGTTCGGGAGAATAGAAAAGTACATCACATAAATCTTGGTCGATGTTATCAATAATCAATCGTTTATCTATTCTTGAACGCGATTCTATGTTTGAAAGAAACGAGAAGAGCCTGTCGCTAACTAGGATAAATCTGTTTTTTTTTTCAATATATAGACCTTTCTCAGTAGCGTAACATAGACTAGTATAAGCTGGATACAAATAATCAGTCGGCATCAGTAATTATATCTCGTTTGATAAGCCTATCACATCAAATCCAGTTTTCATATATATATTAAAAGATCCGAGTGAAAATTCCAGTGTGATATCAGAGTTTTCATTTAATGCAATCGTATCGCCTGCTAACAAGATGTCATTTGTTGAAACAGTAATCGAACTGCTATTACTATAAGTATTGTCAATAGTTGAAGCATATGTCTGTTTATCATATTTCAATCTTTTAACTGTACCGTTAATAGATTTAACAACAATTGAGTCAAAACCTACAGGAATAAATATCCCCTTGTTATATTCACTTGATCCAACAGATAATTTTACTCGAAAGACTTGATCATCTTGTACAATAATAATTTCGTGGTCACCAACATCAAGCTCTGTGTTAGTAGATATGGATGTTGCATCGTCCCACACGCCCGCTGCCCCGACAGTTTTTAACCAGTCATGAGCATCGATCACTTTCACTGTCCCACTAGAAAAGCTTACTGTGAATTTCATTATATACTCCTTTAAAGTAGTTGAGTCTCAAATGTTGGTGTAAATTCCAACTCATTGTTTCTCAGGTTAGTTGAGGACATTCTTATTATCCTCGTTTATACACACTGTATATGATCGGATGACCATTGACACTTTTTTTCATTCTCGCTTTGTTGTCAAGAACATTTTTCAAATTCAGGCATTCCAAAATTTTTATTAGAACCTAATTTTCATTTGGTGGCTGTCGATGCGTTCTACTTTTGTAGGCGGTTTTCGAGTTTTGTGCCATAAAAGGGAAGTGGGGTGGGGTGGGGTAAAAAAATAAAAATGTATCAACGGGTTACGCATACCCTATCTGAAATGTCACCCCTTGCGGGGTTCATCTCGGTAGGCATGTTTGTCGTTTAGAGATATCCTCATTTTTTCCGTTAAATCAAAATGTTTAAAACCAGCTCATCATTGTGGCAATGCTTACGAAAGCCCCAAGAATTATCAATGATAAAGCGCTGTTTTCATCGGAAAACAAGAGTCAAACTATTTCAGTACAAGACAATTGTGTCAAATCGGAGTTTGACACCCCAGAAAATGGTTTCACCTCGCTCGACACGAGGACGTGTCGAATCCACCAGGCTTGCGCAGCATTCGTGGTAATTCGTTTTTGATTCGAGTCCATTCGTAGTAGTTGCCTCTATTCTTACACTTACTAAATGCCAACACCAAAACAAGTACCCCCGAAAAGGGCGCAACTTCGATCAACCTGCGCTTGCGCAGCCGCCATTATTCATTTGCGAGCAAAGCGAGCAAAAAAGGGGACGCCGGTAAAAGCATCCCCTTATGAAGTTATTTCATATTATTAGGCAAACATTGCCGCAATATCATCATCGGGATTGGTGATTTGCTTCAAGCCAAAGGTATCGATAATCACTTTCGCTACATTCGGGGAGAGGAAACCAGGTAGGGTGGGACCAACCACGATATTCTTGAAGCCCAGATACAGGAGGGCAAGTAGTACGGCTACAGCCTTCTGCTCGTACCAGCCGAGGTCGAAGGAAATGGGCAGGTCGTTAATATCTTCCAAACCAAAGGCATCCTTCAGCGCCAGGGCAATAACGGCAAGGGAATAGGAATCGTTGCACTGTCCGGCATCGAGCACGCGCGGGATACCGCCAATATCACCCAAATCGAGCTTGATATAGCGGTATTTGGCACAGCCGGCGGTAAGGATAACGGCATCTTTCGGAAGCTTTTTAGCTACTTCGGTGAAATAATTGCGGGAAGGCATGCGCCCATCGCAACCAGCCATTACCACAAAGCGGCGGATGGCGCCGGATTTTACGGCTTCTACAATCTTATCTGCCATGCCCAAAACGGTGCCATGACCAAAGCCGCCAATAATCTCGCCATCTTCAAGCTGGATAGGCGGTTCGCACTTGAGGGCGCGTTCTACAATTGCGCTGAAATCCTTCGGCTTATCATCTATGCGGTCTGGAATATGGATGGCGCCGGGATAGCCTGTCATGCCGGTGGTAAAGAAGCGATCCAGATAGGTTTGCTCTTTGCGCAAGGGCACGATGCAATTTGTGGTCATCAGGATGGGACCATTAAAGCTTTGGAATTCCTCCAGCTGGTGCCACCAGGAGCCACCGTAATTGCCGATAAAGTGGTCATATTTCTTGAAAGCGGGGTAATAGTGAGCGGGCAGCATTTCGCCATGGGTATATACGTCAATTCCTTTACCCTGGGTTTGGATGAGTAGATCTTCAAGATCGCGCAAGTCGTGCCCGGAGATGAGGATGCCGGGGTTTTTGCCTACGCCCAGCTTTACGCGGGTGGGTTCGGGGGTGCCGTAGCTTTCGGTATTGGCTTTGTCCAAAAGCACCATTACTTTCACGGCATATTCACCGGTTTTAAGCACGTAACCTACCAGATCGTCTGCACTTAAGTCGTCATTGATGGTGGCGGCAAGCCCTTCCATCATGTATTTATTTACGTCATCATCGCTATAGCCCAACATGGCAGCGTGGTCGCCATAAGCGGCAATGCCTTTCAGACCGTAGGTAATGGTTTCGCGCAGGCTGCGGATGTCTTCATTTTCGGTACGCAATACGCCTACTTTGGCAGCGAATTCATCGTACTGGTCTTTGGAAATCTGGAAAGTGGCAGCTTCGGGGCATTTGTCGCAATTTGCTTTCACAATCTCGCAAAGCTCTTCCTTTCTCTTGTCGCGCAGGGCGATGGCTTGATCGATAAGCGCAATGATGGCTTCCGGATCGTAATTCGCATTCGTAATGGTGGTAAAAAGTCCCTGCATTACGATAAGCGAGTCATTGGCATGATATTTGCCGTTTTGGATGAGTTTCCAGGATACATGGGCAAGACCACGTAAGCTGTAAATCAAAAGGTCCATAAGGTTTGCCAAAGATTCTGGCTTGCCGCATACGCCGCGATTCATATCTTTGCAACCCAGGTTGCGGGCAGTTTCCTGACATTGATAACAGAACATACTCATGGGTAATTCTCCTTATTTTGGGTGTTTATTTATTTTAGGGTTTAGGCATTTTGATAACGAGGATGCGAAGTACGCTATCGCCGTTGTTTGTAACAGCATGCGGGATGTCTTTGGGGCTATCCACGATGGTGCCGGCGGGGAAGCTTTGAGTTTCTTCGCCGATAGTAAAAGTGGCTTCACCTTCTACTACAAAGAAGGCTACGTTAACGGGGGTTTTGTGCGCTTTGAGATGCGCTCCGGGTTGAAATTCGATGTGCACTACTTCGCCTTCGGGCTGGCTGTAGAGCTTGGTTCCTACCATGCCGTTTGCATTCAAAACGGGTGGGATATCCTTTACAAATCTGCTTTCCATTATTTATATCTCCTTAGATTATTTTTCCTTCTACACTTATTACATTTACTTTTACGAAGTGCATCTTGCCAGAGCGTTCCAAAGCCCGTTTTAGGATTACTTCCATCCCACCGCAGCAAGGCACTTCCATGCGCAGGATAGTAACGCTTTTGATCTCATGCAAGATAAATATTTGGGATAATTTATCAATATACCTTTCAATATCGGGGTCCAGCTTCGGGCAGAATGTGATTACGATCTTGTCCTTTAAGAAACGGCGGTGAAAATCGCCAAAGGCATAAGGCGCGCAATCTGCCGAGAGCAGGAGATCGGCATTATCGAAATAGCTGGCAGCGGGATTGATAAGCATAAGCTGCACCGGCCATTGCCTTAGCTCGCTATGCACTTCGCCGGTGGCTTGGGGCTTTGCTTCCTGGCAAGGTTCAATGCTCTTGGCATGGGTACCGCTACAGCCGCAGGGCATTAGCTCTTCCTGAGTAAGGGCATCGATATCGTAGCCATTGGCTTTTAGTATCTCTATCGCCTCGGCGTAATAGCCCATCTCGCCGTGGTCTTTCAGGTGTTTCAGATGTGCTTTGATGGTATTGACGCCGGCTTTCATAATGTTTTGCATTACAATCGCTTCGTTATATGGCTCTGCCTTGCGGGTTTCTACCAGGATGGCGCCTTCGGGGCAATTTCCAATGCAGGCGCCTAAGCCATCACAAAAGAGATCGCTTACCAAACGGGCTTTGCCATCGATAATCTGCAGCGCACCTTCCGGACAACCGGGGATGCAAAGACCGCAGCCATTACACTTTTCTTCATCGATTTTGATAATCTGACGAATCATCGTTTTACCTCTATTAGTTTTATTATTGTTTCGGTTTGTGCCTTGCCTTCTTCGGTAAGGCTAAAAATGCGGTTGGAAAGATTCCACTGAGATACCGTAAGCCGCATGGAGCCTACGATCAGGCGGAAAAGATGCATGGGATGCAGATCGCTGCGGATGAGATCGTCCCTTTGCCCTTCCATGATGTAGCCCAATACCTCGTCGCGGTGGATGTGCATAATGCCCATATAATACTCGGTAAAAGAGGGGTCGTTGCGAAAAAGCTCTTCGCTAAACATCACCATCGCCAAATCCGGCTCCGCTTCAAACATCTCATAGCGGTTATTTACAAAGCTGCGGATGCGGTCTATGGGGGGCAAAGCGCGGGAATTGATATCTGAAATAACTGCGCAGGAAAGGTGTTCGAAATAGCAAAAAATGTATTTGATCAGCTCTTTTTTGCTTTCAAAATGACGGTATAAGGAGGCTTCGCTTACCCCCAGGCTCTGCGCCAGGTTTTTGGTGGTGAGCTTTTCGTAGCCCCGGCGTGCAATAAGCTGAATCGCTGCCTGCACGATTTCCAGTTGTCTTGGTTTAATATCCATCATGGCTTTCCTTATCTTTTTTTGGTGTGAAGTAAGTATTCACCAACCAAGATAATCAAAGCGGGATTTTTGGCAAGAAGTTTTTTTGGGGGGGGTAAAAGGGAGGCGGAGAGCTAAGAGGGGGAAGTAAGGGTACTACGGACTTACTTATAAACGATGCAGCTTTGAAACGGACGCAGCGCTGCTACGTTTAGAGCCTCCCTGTATTCACTATCATTATCATTATGAAACCGCTCATAGCAAAGAACATGATAAAGACGGCGGTATAGAATATATGATTGGGCATGTTTTCCAGTATGGGGTTTACCTCGCCTTTGTTGCCTTTCCAGTCTTTATTTTGGGGATACGCCCAGTCGGTAGCGGTAGGCTCGCTGGTGTATGCCGGCTGGTAGCTATAGTAGATGTTTTGCGCCGTTTTTGCATCCAAATGATTGGTAAGCAACGGTATTGCATCCATCATATTGTATATGGCGATCAATGCCAGCAGGATCAAGCCATATTGGCTCAGCTTTAGGGTAAGCGTCTTCATAGTTCTGTCTCTTGCGTCCATGCAATTATTTACAAAGTCCTTTATTATTTTAATCAAAGAAGAATAGCAAGCATTCTTCAGCTCTTAGAGTCAAGATATTTAATTATAGTTATTTGGCAAGCAAAAAAATGGATAAACAGCCAGTTTACCTGTTGCTATTTATCCACATAATAGCTGAAATGCCCTTGCTATCAGCCTTCCGGCATATTGCGAAAATGCAATATAATTTCTAACAAAGCCGCATCACATATTGAGGATCAAGCCGATGAATTGCTCTTTTTCTTTGGTTATGCCAAATTGGACGCCGATATTGAGTTGCGCATTGAAGGCGGTGAAAAGCTCGGCGATTAGCTCCACGCCATAAGAATACTGTTTTATCTCCGTATTTTGCTTGAGTTCGTCGTGGGCAGCATCAAAAAAGAACCCCAAATTGATATCTTCCACATAGAGTTGCGGGTTCCACAAGCCGTTGCGAATCTTGAGGATGGGGCGGTAAAGGCTACTGCGGATGCTAAGGCCCTGGTTTGCGGGCAATTCATGTTCATATCCGCGCAGAGGGTAAAATACCTCGTCGCTATCGGCATCGGGATCAATGGCAAAGTTCAGGGTGCTGCGCAGCTCGTTGCTATTGCCTATTTGCTGTAGCAGGTTCAACTGCCCTTGCCAGCCCAAACGGTAGCGCTCGGATTGCAATTTATCTTTACTTTCCCAATAGAGGTTGTTGCGCAAGGAAATCTGCGTGCCGGCGCTGCGGAAGCTTTGGCTGGTGTAGGGCATTAAAAGCTTGTCTTGAAAGCGGTTTTGCGCAATAATGCCCAAGCCCACTCCGAATGAAGTAAGACCATAGTTTTGCTTTTGCATCAAAGGCATCACCTGGTTCAATACGAGGGTGCCATCCTCGGCGGTGGAGAGCGTAATCTGTTGCGTAATAGGTTTAAAGAGCTTGTTTTCCAGCATGATAGAGCCGGTGGTTTTTTGGGTAGCGGTATCGTAAACCCCGCTGATCTGGTATTGAGGAAAATCACCCACAGCGTCCTGACCCACCAGCATGGCGCCCACGGCGAGCGAATCCTGAGTGCCTTCGATAATGGGCAGGTGCAAGAGTCGGGGATTTAAGAGATGGGCGATATTGCTGCTGTATGAGCCGTGCCCCACGGGGATATTGCCCAAAAGCTGCGTTTGCCCGCTATAGGCATCTTTGGCAAAGGGAGCGGGGGCTATTTTGGCAGACGGCAGGTTCTTTTGCTGTTTAAGAAGCTGAGTATTAAAGAGATCCAGTCCTTTCTCGGTAGTGGAGAAAAACCAGGCATTGCCAGCGCTATCCAGCGTAAGCTCTTTGATATAGTTATCATAAATAAACTGACTGTGGCGCTTGCTTTTGAGCTCATATTCCCAAGCCTGAAGCTCGTTTTCGATAGGGATATTGTAGATCATCTTGCCTTGGGAGAGCGTAAGAAGCTGCTGTCCGCTGGCGTGGGGTATAATCACTTCCAAGGCGCCCTTATCCAGCCGGTAGATTTGGCTGTTTTGCCAGTATTCCTTGGCGTTTACGTAGATATCATCGCCATCGGTGGCAATCTTATG
>JAQVIX010000081.1 GCA_028695495.1 Candidatus Cloacimonadota bacterium
AAATATGTATGACAACTGTGAAAGCTTGCGATGAACTTTGTCGGAAAGCCGTGTGCGGGAAAACCGCATGCACGGTTTGAAGAGGGGGGCAGGATTAAACCCCTGCCTCTACTCTACTGGACAAAAAGAGGCCGCCCGGAAATGCCAAAAACATGCAGGATATCAAACGAAATGAAGCTGTAGGGGCTGGCCCATGTGCCTGCCCTTTTTTTGATTAACCTTGTGCGCAGCGAACGATTTGTAAAGAGCGGGCGCATGATGTATGTAATCTGGTAAAGCCCCTTGTAATCTGGTAAAGCCCCTTGTTACTCTATTTATTGTCAAGCTTTTTCTTCTTGACATGAAACCGGTGTTGGTTATCATGCCATCGGAAGAAAGACGGAAGGGACAGATGAGGATGCCGATTGACTTCGAGTCATTGCTTCGGTTCCCATTTGTTCTTTCCGAATATGAGCATTCCTTTTAGAGATTGGCGCTTGATAGATCAAAGCCATCATTGCTTCCAGCTCCGGCTTTGGCTTGTGAATCTCAGCCGATGGCGCCTTTGGCGTGAACTTCTTGCGGTTTTCCAGGTCAATAGCATAGTCGTATTTACGGTTATGGACCAACATACCGTAGATCATCCTGAGCATTTTGACCATAATCTTGCAGATTGCCGCTTTTTTGGGCATTCCCTGCTCTACTGCTTTAAGGTAGAGCTTTCTGAGATATGGGTCGTACTGGCAGGCAACCATAGCACACATGTAAAGTGTCTTTCTCAGCAAACTATTTCCTCTTTTAGACAGATGCGGCTTCTTTTTCATATCTCCACTTTCTTTGATTTCTGGATATAAACCAAAAAAAGCTACCATCTGGCGCGCATTGGTAAATCTGCAAGCATCGCCAATAATACAAAGCAACACAGTGGCAGATCTTTTGCCGATCCCGGGGATACTGGTGAGCAAGTCTAATTTATCCTGCGGCAGTTGCTTACTCAATTGGTCCTTAAGCCTTTCGATATAAAGGGTCAAATCCTGGATGATTTTGACAGCTATTCTGATGCTCTCTTCCGCCAAAGGATCAGGTTCGACCATGAGACCTTCTTTACACCTTTCTCGCAAACCTAACCAATTCTCAGATGTAAGATATTCAATCTTATTGTTCTTGCCTTGCCTGGCATGGGCCATGTTGTAAGAAGTTGGATAAAGCTTGAGCAACTCTAACGCTTTTTTGGGCATTCCGTTACGGCAATATGGCATTATTTCCGGGAAATATTGATAAAGCAGTTGCTTAAGGTTGTTAGTCTGTTGTGTCTTTTGTTTTTCCAAGAGACAAATCGAACTCAAGCTTAAACGATGGTTCTTGAACTCATCTTTAGCATTAAATGCAATCCTGTCTGCATGATTAATAAGGTAGCGGGCAACCGCAATGCTACTCGTCTTATCTGTGACCTGGTGTTTTCGGTCTGCTTGCCGGTGTTTGGCCACACCGGTGGGATTCAAACGAGCAACCTTAATTGGCAGATATTCGCCTAATATGGATAGCACTTCCATCCAGTGATTCTCAAAACCTCCCGTGCTTTCGACTGCTGCATAGATCATTTCAGGTCTATGCGTCTGCACGGCATACTCCAAATACGCTTTCAGTGCACTATGTCCTTCGTTAACATCATACAACTGAAACGTTTCCCCAACCAACTCACGTCCAGCATTCAACACGCTGAAGTCCGCATACCCCTTACTGACATCAATGCCAAGGTAAAGTCTGCTGTTCATTTTTCACCTCTTTTCTGTTTTTTTGGGTTCCAACCAAAGCCATTCATTTGATTAAGGCATCGTGTGCCAAGTTACTCTTAGGCCTTATGGTTGGTGGATGGGATAACAAGATGATTGACTCGAAGTCATTGAACTCCTTATCCCTTTTCCACTTCATGTTAGCTTGCTGTTTTTAAGTGTCAAGCTATAAGATTCAATAAAAATGAACTCCTTATCCCTTTTCCACTTCATGTTAGCTTGCTGTTTTTAAGTGTCAAGCTATAAGATTCAATAAAAATGAACTCTTGCTCGCTTGTATAGGGCGTTGGTGGGATCCGAAGGCGGATAAGCGGCAGAAGTCCAAGAGGCTGGTTCGCAAGCGCAGGTTGATTATAGCTGGCGCATGGTGCATGCAAATTACCCAGGATTCCTGAAGTCCGAGCCGGCGCCAAAGGATCGATTATTGCATAAGAAGGGAAGCCGGCTTGAACTCCAGGAACCCGGACGCTGCGCTCGCATTTGGAACTAAGCAAAACCAACATGGCAATTTTGCCACGCGTGTCAGCGCCTAACAATTTGTGTTAATTTACGTTAATTTGTGGACAAAAAAAACTAAGAGCAAAGGCTCAGTGCTCCAGTCTCAAAGTCTCCCTGTCATAAAGTCATAAAGTCCTATAGTCTCGTTTTCTCGGTGGTAAAAAAACCGTGGTATCAGTCAAAATCCGTTCAATCCGTGTAACTATTTATTTAATACAGCATTGCGAGCGAAGCCAAGCAATACCTTCATTATTCATCATTCATTTTTCATTATTTTTTGCCAACGTAAAAAAATAGATTGACAGAATCTTAAGCTTCATTAGATCATCGCAGCTACATAAAAGTATAATTTTTATGAAATTAGAATAGCCCATAAATGATGGAGGTTTTTATGCCACATTTGCCAGCATTATGGTATTTGGCGCCTTTCGGAGCGATAGCGGCACTGATTAGTGCTTACCTATTTTATCGCAACGTGCGTAGCCAAAATCCGGGCAATAAGCGTATGGTGGAAATAGCGGGCTTTGTGCGCGAAGGTGCCTTTGCCTATCTTTTGCAACAGTATAAGGGGATTGGCATCTTTTTTGCCATAGCGTTGGCGATTTTCCTATTTTTGGCACATTATCTGAAGGTACTGGACCCGATGATCCCCTGGGGATTCCTTAGCGGGGGTGTGATGAGCGGTTTGGCGGGATATATCGGTATGAATACCGCCACGATGGCGTCCAGCCGCACGGCGCAGGCATGTTCGGAGAGCCTGGATAAAGGCTTGAAGGTATCCTTTAGAGCAGGTGGCGTAATGGGTCTCACGGTGGTGGGTCTTTCCTTATTTGACCTCTCTGCCTGGTTTTTCATCCTGAATCTGATGGGTTATTCCCTGGAAAAGATTGCTGTGGTAATGCTCTCGTTTGGTATGGGTGCCAGCACTTTGGCGCTTTTTGCGCGCATCGGCGGCGGTATTTATACCAAAGCGGCAGACGTGGGGGCAGACCTGGTGGGCAAAGTGGAAGCGGATATTCCGGAAGACGACCCCCGCAATCCTGCCACTATTGCCGACAATGTGGGTGATAACGTGGGCGACGTAGCGGGCATGGGCGCCGACCTTTATGAATCTTATGCGGGTTCGATATTGGCAACCGCCGCGCTGGGGATGAGCGCGGTATTGCGCATCTCGGCTACAAATCCGGAAATCTATCAATATATGGTTAATTTTATCGCCGCTCCGCTGGTTTTGGCGGGGATTGGCGCACTGCTTTCCATTATCGGCATCGCCATTGTATCCACCAAAGATAGCGCCGGCATGAAGGAACTGATGTTTGCGCTAAATAAAAGCGTGTATGTAAGCTCGTTTCTGATAGCCGTGGCGTCTTTTTTGGTATGCCGCAATCTCTTGCCGCCGGATTACTATCTGGGTATATTTATCTCCTCGCTGGTGGGGCTATTTGCCGGAGTTTTAATAGGTTATACCACCGAGCTTTGGACTTCACATTCTTACGCACCCACCCAAAACATCGCCAAGCAAGGGGAATATGGCTCGGCTACGGTAATCCTGGAAGGCTTTAGCGTGGGCATGCTTTCCACTGCCATGCCGGTAATTATCATCGCTGCCGGAATCCTCATTTCCTTTGTAGTGGCTGGCGGATTTCAGCATGTGGAGCTGGGGCTTTATGGCATCGGCTTCGGTGCCGTGGGCATGCTCGCCACCTTGGGCGTAACGCTGGCGATGGACGCTTTTGGACCAATTGCGGATAACGCTGGCGGAAATGCGCAGATGGCGTATTTGCCCAAAGAGGTGCGCGAGCGCACGGACAATCTGGACGCCGTGGGCAATACCACCGCGGCGATCGGCAAGGGTTTTGCCATTGGCAGCGCAGCACTTACGGCGATGGCGCTCTTGGCAGCATATCTGGAAAAAGTGCGCGATGGCTTTGTGGTATTGGGGCAAAAACTCCACGCCGGTCCAACGCTGAATATCAATTATGACGGCTTGCAGGTAAAGGTGGATGCCGCCACCGCCAGCCTGAGCCAGTATGTGTCTTATTATCAGGTAAATCCGCTGAATCCGAAGTTCATTTTGGGCATCTTTCTCGGCGCTATGGTGGTCTTTGTATTCTCTGCGCTCACCATCAAAGCGGTGGGCAAGGCGGCGGGACTGATGGTAAAAGAAGTGCGGCGGCAATTTACCACGATGCCCGGCATTTTACACGGTAAAACGAAGCCGGATTATGCGCGTTGCGTAAGGATTTCCACCGTTGGCGCCCAGCAGCAGATGGTATTGCCCTCGCTGATCGGCATTATCACCCCCGTGGTGGTGGGGCTGGTATTGGGCGTGGCGGGAGTTTTGGGACTCTTGATTGGCGGACTCACTACCGGATTTGTAACAGCGGTAATGATGAATAACGCCGGCGGCGCCTGGGATAACGCCAAGAAATATGTGGAAACAGGGGAGATGGGCGGTAGCGGTAGCTATGTGCACAAAGCGACCATCGTGGGCGATACCGTGGGCGATCCCTTCAAGGATACCGCGGGACCCTGCATCAATATCCTCATCAAGCTAATGAGCATGGTTTCTATCGTGTTTGGCAGCTTTGTGGTGGCATATTCGCCCCAAGTGGAAGCGCTCTATACGCCAAAGCAATATGAGAAAGTAATCGAAGCGCCGGCGGTGCCAGAGGTGCCGGTGGATAGCGTTTTGATAGATGTAGCAGAGTAAATGGCTCACATTCAAATATGGTGGGTTGCGTTCAATTATATTGAATGCAATTATATCCCAAAATGTGGACATCCTTCCTATCTTGTCCCGTATGGGACAGTGGTTTAGATAGCCCAGGATGTTGTTGAACAAAACGAGCTTGCGAGTTTTGGGCAAGATCACCCTGGGTAAATGGAAGCGTATAAATAAGGAAATAAAGACCCAACCCCCCTCCCCCCTTGGAGCACAAAATCCGGATTTATGCTCCAAAGGGGGAGGGGGTTGGGGATAAAAAAGATATTTCAAAAATCGTATCTTTCACCCAGGGTTTATCTTGCCAAATATTCGCAGGCTCATATTTGGCGGCGAACACCCTAGGCTACCTGAACTTTAGAAGCTGTCCAAGAATACGAAAAACAATATAACAACAAGAAATGTCCGCCTCTGAAATGTAGGGGTTCAAGGCATTGAACCCGCCGAAATTTACACGCAACAGGTAATCATTACGGATTGTGTTTCAATTTATTACGGTGTGCGCTGCGCGCACGCTTTGTTAAAAGCGGGCGCAAAGCCTTGCGCCCCTACATTCTCGCTTCGGTAGATATTGTGCTTGGTTTTGGCATTTCGGGACAGCCTCAAGAATGGCAGGCATGTTTGGCATTTGCAGACAGCCGAAAGACTGACTATATATTCAAGGATTAAACTTCGTAGGCGTCTTGCGCGCATCATAAAGCGCCTGCATGATCGCCTGATGCGGGCAATCCGAGATCACCACGTGTTTGCGCAGTTTATCGGTTGCCACGGGTTCGAAGGCTTCCGGCTGATAGTTTTGCAATTCTTTTAGGAGTATTTCCGCCTGATGATTCCAATAAGGGATATCCGCCAGCGAAGCGGGGATCATGCCCAGGCTGTAAAGCAGGCGGGTAAGTTCGCCAAAAGCTACGGATTTCTGCGGATTCTCAAAGCGGGAAAGCTTGGCATTATCGCCCAAAACCACGCCTTCGATATCCAGGAAGCTGCTACCGGGCAGGATGAGATTTGCCTCTTTGCCTTCGGGCATATAGGCGCAGATGGCTACCTTAAAGTCCGCCCTTTGCGCGGGGATATTGCCAAAGCAAAGCGCCAGGTCTGCCTTCGTGGTGCTTATTACTTGTGGGTTTAGCGCCAAAAAGCCGCGATGATTCATATAATCCGTGGTGTGCAGGATGTTTTTGCCCATATTGATATTCCAGATTTCCGCTGCCACGCTCTCGGAGATGCGGGTTTGGCTATAGATAAAGAGTCTATCCTCTTTGTAGCTAAGCTCTTCCAAACCCATATATTTCTCATCCGGGAAGCGGTAGAAGGGGTCGCTTTCGGGATATAGCGCTATGATGAGCTTTTTGCCTTTGCGCTGCCCAAGGCGGATGAGGCTAAGCAGCGCGCGGTTTAGCCTGCCTACTACTAAATATTCCTGGTAGTCTTTTAGCAGGGCAAAGGCGTCGCCATTGGGCTTTAATTCCAGATACTTATCGCTAAAGGAGAGGTAGGTGGATTTGCTGAATAGGGTGCTTTTTGTGCTTTCTGCCACGCGCTGAGCCAAAAGCAATTCTTCCAGCGAAATATGTGGGGTAATCTCGATGCCGATGCTGCTTTCGGGGCGGATGATGCCCTTTAAGAGCTGTAGGGCTTCGTGCCAGGAAATGCTCTGGTAATCGCCCTGCTTGTAGATGAGCGGGGTCTTGAGCTTTTCGGCTTCCGCCTGCCAGCCGTAGCGCCCTTTGAAGCAGAGGTTTTTGCCATTGAAGCCGGGCTTTTGCTGCGGGGTGGTAATTAGCACGGTTTTACCCGCCTGCAATTCCACCTGGATGTCGCAACCCACGCCGCAGAGACCGCAATTTTGCAGCACTATCTCTTTGCCGAGGGGGTTGAGTTTGTAATCTAAGTTTTTCTCTACCAAAGCGCCTACGGGGCATACATCGATGCACTTGCCGCAAGCTACGCAGCCGGTTTGGGTAAGCGATTCGCCGAATTCGGGTCCTACATAAGCGGTAAAGCCGCGGTAAATAAAGCCCAGAGCGTTGGGACCCTGTATCTCGGCGCAGGTGCGGATGCAGCGCCCACAATTGATACATTTATTTGCATCGCGCAGGATGTAGGGATGGCTGTGGTCTATGGGATGGCGGTTGATGGCGCCCAGGAAGCTTTCCAGCGCCACCTCGTATTCGCTGCAAAAATCTCGCAATGAGCAGCTTTCATTTACCTGGCAGCCGCATTCTATGCAGCGGGCGGCTTCCTTGCGGGCTTGTTTTTCGCTAAAGCCTTTTTCCACTTCGGTAAATGTGCGGCATGCTTCGGAGATGGGGATTTCGGGCATCTTTACCCGCGCTATTCTTTCATAAAGCTCGTATTCGGCGGGGGATACATCCTCTATACGCTTGGCTTTTTTGGAATCGAAAATGTATTTTATTTGGGGCAATTCGCCGGTTTGCAGATAATTATCTATGGCTTCCGCCGCTTTGCGTCCATCGGCAATGGCTTCAATGGCAGTGGCGGCTCCGCGCTGGAAATCTCCGCCGGCAAAGATATTTGCCATACCGCTATACATGGTTTTTTCATCCACGATCGCCGTTTGCCAGCGCGAAAGGGGGAGCACATCGCCCATTATCTTGTTTTCCGGCTGCACAAAGAAGGAGATTTCTGGCACTTGCGAGATGGCGGCGATGATGCTATCAAACTTTTCGCTAAAGTATTCGCCGGTGGGTTCGGGACGGCGGCGACCGCTGCTATCCGGCTCGCCCAGGCGCATCTTTTCTATCTTAATCTCTTTTAAGGCGCAGTGTTCGCCAATGTACTGCACGGGATTGGCGAGGAAATAGAACTTCACGCCTTCGTGCTCGGCGGCTTCTATTTCAAAGGATTCGGCGGGCATTTCGCCTTTGGTGCGGCGATAGATGAGGCTTACCTCGGCGCCCAGGCGGATGCAGGTGCGGGCGCAATCGATGGCGGTATTACCTCCGCCCACGATGGCTACTTTCTTGCCGATCTTGGGCGTTTTACCCTTAGCATAGCTTTTTAGGAAATCCACGCCCAAGTAGCAGCCACCTAAGTCGCTACCTTCCACGTGCATAGGCACCGCATTTTGGGCGCCAATGGCGAGATAAACAGCATCGTAGCCGGCGCTCAGCTCTTGCAGATTCAGGTCTTTACCCAAAGCCTTGCCAGTATGAATCTGCATGCCGCCCAGGCACATCAGCGCTATTTCTTCATCCAGGATGGCTTTGGGCAGGCGATATTCGGGAATACCATAGCGCAGCCAGCCGCCGCAGGCTTCTTCCGCTTCAAAGAGATCCACTTCATAGCCTTCAAAGCTAAGGTAATAGCCGCAGGTAAGCCCGCTGGGACCGCCGCCGATGATGGCTACTTTCTTGCCTTTGTCCGGTTTACGTTCGGGGGTATATTGCCAATAGTCTTTTAGGTCTTCATCTGCCGCATAACGCTTGAGCTGGCGGATGGCGATGGGTTCATCCACGATCTGGCGGCGACACTCCACCTCGCAAAAGGCGGGGCACACGCGCCCGATGGAAAGCGGCATGGGCAGGGTGTCTTTGATTACCTTTACCGCTTCGTGGTATTTGCCATTCGCAATGAGCGATACGTAGCTTTGCACATCTACCTGGTCGGGGCAAGCGAGCTTGCAGGGCGCTTCGCAATCTGCATAGTGATCGCTGATGAGGAGCTCAAGAGCCATGCGGCGCGCTTTGTGAATCTCCTCGCTATCCGTGGTAATTACCATGCCGGGGCTTATCTTGGTGCCGCAGGAAGTTACGAAGCCGCGGCGCCCTTCCACCTGCACGGCGCACACCCAGCAGGAGCCAAAGGGATTTAGCTCTTCATCGTGGCACAAGGTGGGGATAGCAATCCCCTCGCGGCGCGCCACTTCCAATATCGTAAGCCCTTCGGGGGCATCTATCTTCTTTCCGTTAAGTATTATTTCCATTCTCTATCCTTTTTTGATGGCGGAGAACTTGCAGGCGGCATAGCAGGCACCGCATTTGATGCAAGCCGCTTGATCGATGATATGCACTTCTTTGATGCTGCCGCTGATGCAATTTACCGGGCATTTACGGGCGCAGGCGGTGCAGCCGATGCACTTTTCGGGGATAATCTCGTAGCGCATGAGTGCAGAACAAACCCCTGCCGGGCAACGCTTTTCTAATATATGTTCCAGATATTCATCTTTGAAGTAGCGCAGGGTGGTAAGCACCGGATTGGGAGCGGATTGCCCCAAACCGCAGAGCGATGCCTTGCGGATATTGGCAGCAAGCTCTTCTAAGCGCTGGATGTCTTCCAATTCGCCTTTGCCTTCGCTAATGCGGGTAAGGATTTCCAGCATGCGGCGCGTGCCAATGCGGCAGAAGGTGCATTTGCCGCAGGATTCATTTTGGGTAAAGTTTAGGAAAAAGCGCGCCACATCCACGATGCAGGTATTCTCGTCCATTACCACCATGCCGCCGGAGCCCATGATGGCGCCCGTGGCGTTTATGGAATCGTAATCCACGGTGGTATCCAGCAAATGGCTGGGGATGCAGCCGCCGGAGGGACCGCCTATTTGCACCGCTTTGAAGGGGCTGGCGCTTTTCATGCCGCCGCCCACCTTGTATATAATATCGCTCAGCTTGGTACCCATGGGCACTTCGATAAGCCCGCTGCCGGCAATCTTGCCCGCCAAGGCAAAAACCTTGGTGCCCGGCGCTTTGTCGGTGCCAATCTTGCGGTATTCTGCTGCACCATGATTGATAATCCAGGTGATATTTGCCCAGGTTTCCACGTTATTGATATTCGTGGGGTAGCCCCAAAGTCCGCTCTCGGAAGGGTAAGGCGGGCGCAGGGTGGGCATGCCGCGCATCCCCTCGATGGAGTGCATCAACGCCGTTTCCTCGCCGCATACAAAAGCACCGGCACCTTCTTTTACATGAAGCACAAAGTCAAAACCACTGCCCAGGATGTTCTTGCCTAAATAATTCTTAGCTTCAGCCGCCTGGATGGCAATCTCCAAATGCTCCACCGCCATGGGGTATTCCGCACGGCAATAGATATAGCCTTCATCTGCACCCATGGCGTAAGCGCCAATGATCATGCCTTCGATTACGTTATGCGGGTCGCCTTCCAGAGTGCTGCGGTCCATAAATGCGCCGGGATCGCCTTCATCTGCATTGCAGATTACATACTTCTTATCCCCCTTTGCTTCAGCGCTAAGGCTCCACTTTTTGCCGGTGGGGAAGCCCGCGCCGCCTCTGCCGCGCAACCCGGAAGCGCTTATCTCGGCTATTATCTCCTTAGGCTGCATGCTTAAGGCTTTCTTTAGCGCAGTATAGCCGCCGCTTTGCTCATAATCCTCGATGGATTTGGGGTCGATAACCCCGCAATTGCGCAGCACGATACGGGTTTGATTTTGCAAAAGGCTATTATGCACGCCTTCCTGAGAATCTGCCAGGATCACCTTGCCGGAGGGTACTTTACCGGCGCGATATTCTGCCAGATAGTTCAGCACGAGCTCCGGTTCCACCATCCCCAGCGTAAGGGTGCCCAAAGCGCCGCCGGAAAGCTCTACCAAAGGCTCTTCAAAACACATGCCGATGCAGGCGGTTTGCTTTAGCTCGATATCCATTGCGCTATCCTGCAATACCTTGTACACTTCACTGGCGCCCGCTGCCACGCCGCAGGAGGCTAAGCCCACTTTTACGCTAATTCGGCTCATGCTTCCTCCAAGGCGCGGAATCTATCCAAGATCCCCGGCAGCATATCCGCATTTAGCTTGCCAAAGGTGGTATCATCTATCATTATCACCGGGGCGAGGGAACAGCAGCCCAAACACGCCACTTCCATAAGCGTAAACATCATATCCACAGTGGTATCCTCGCCATTATCCAGCCCCAAAAGCTCGCGCAGAGCCTTCAAAATGGAATCCGCATCGGATACATGGCAGGCGGTGCCTTTGCATACGCGGATAATGTGCCGTCCTTGCGGCTTCAGCTTGAACATGGAGTAAAAGGTGGCTACCCCGTAAATATCTGCCGCAGGGATAGAAAGGCTATCCGAAATATAGCGCATGGCTTCGCGGGAGATATAACCCAGTATCTCCTGAACTTCCTGTAATAAGGGGATGAGGCTGCCCTTCCGGTTCCGGTATTTGTGGATCACCGCATCGAGCGAAGAATAATCTTTTTCCATCTCGCATCCTTGTAATTCAAAGTGTTTAGTATCTTTAGCAAAATGCTTACCCCAAAAAGCTGGGCAAATAACTAAGAACACAAATCCTGAGAGGGCTTTGCTTGTCAAGGGTTTTGCAGGTTTTAGGTTGGGTGGTAAAGCCAAAAAGTATCCCCCCTTGTCTCGAACCAATTCTGTGTATTTGATAAAATTGTCAACCACAAAAGGTGCTATGACTGGTATTTTCTTATCTACGCCCATTTCCATCTGGTAAA
>JAQVIX010000082.1 GCA_028695495.1 Candidatus Cloacimonadota bacterium
TTTTCCCCTTGGGGGCACGACTACCCTGCTGTGCATCCTTCGGGAGATGCACAGCAGGGTCGTCGTGCCCCCAAACGAAGGTAGGTTTCATGTAAAGTCTTTCGCCCAGCCCGATGCCCAAAGCAGAAAACTAAGCTCTTCCTGGCTGAGGGGTTCTTCGCTATATTTGCGCAGGCTTTGGCGCTGAGCGATGGCGTCTTGCAGCGAAAGCTCGTGGAAGTTCAGAGTGCCTACCGCTGGCAGAGCTATAATCTCGCCGCTGCGAGCTTTGATGGCGTCCGGACGGCTGATGCCAAGCTGTTGATCGCTTTTGCCGGCATAGATATAGCGCGTGAGTTTTACAAAATCTGCGCCAATTTGCTCGGCAGCGGGCTGTTCGCGCATTATCTCCGCCAAAAGAGGCTCCATTGCGCGCTCAAAGAAGGGATATTCCTCTTCGTTTAGCCCCGTTTCTTTGCGGATTTCCGCGTCGGGATAGCCCCGCGCTTTATAGTATAAATAGCTGAATGTTTTGGCGTCCATTGTTTTATGCTCCTTGTTTGGGGGGAGAGTCCTTGTTAGAGGAGTTCATCCCGCTTTTGGGTTTTGAGGGTATCCACCACCTTTTTTACCTCTTCACTTTTATCCAGAGGGCAAATCAGGATGGCGTCTGCGGTTTCTACTACGCAGAGATTGTCTATGCCGATCAGGGCGACGTACTTCTTACTCTCTATGTAATTCTTTTGGGCATCGATAAATAGAGTTTCACCAGCGCTGTAATTTCCCTGGGCGTCTTTGCTTTTGGTATCGTAAAGCGCTTTCCAGCTTCCCACATCGCTCCAGCCCAAATCCACGGGGAATACATTCAGTTTATCCACCTTTTCCATGATGCCGATATCGATGGGCAGGCGTGGCATTTGCTGATACAGATCGTCTATAGGGGCGCTATTGCCCTCTTTTTCCCAACGCCGGCTGATCTGCTGGCAAAGCGCATCCATCTCCGGCAAATAGCGTTTAAAAGCCTCATTGATGGCGGAAAGCTGCCAGGCAAACATCCCGCTATTCCAAAAGAAATTGCCTTGGGCAAGAAAGCTTTGGGCAGTGGCGTAATCCGGCTTTTCTTTGAAGCGCAATACCCGGTGGCTGCCGTCTGCTTCCCGGGCACCAGCTTCGATATAACCATAGCCCGTGGCGGGATATTCCGGAACGATGCCAAAGGTGATAAGCCCGCCTTCTTTGGCTTTGGCTTCCGCTAAAGCAATGCTGGCGTGAAAGGCAGGAAGGTCTTGAATAAGGTGGTCTGCCGGAAGCACCAGCATCGTGTCCGTATCCTCATAATATCCCTTTAAGTAAGTGCAGCTCAGGGCAATGCAGGCAGCGGTATTCATGCCAAAAGGCTCGATGATGATGTTTTCCTTGGGTAGTTTGGGCAGGTGTTCACGAATCAGAGGTAGCTGCGAGGCGGCGGTAACGATATAGATATCCGTAAGCGGGACTATCGGTAAAAGCCGCTCCACTGTAAGCTGAATCATGGATTTATTTGCTGCTATCTCCAAAAACTGTTTCGGTTTGCTGGCGCGGCTGGCAGGCCAAAAGCGCGTGCCGGAGCCTCCTGCCATGATCAATGCTATCATCTTCTATCTCCTTTATTGGTCTATTATTAAAGTATCTTTGGGGTAAGTAAATTGCCATATTCCGGCGGGGATACCCTGGTTACGCTTGATGCCGCTAAAGATATATTCAACGCTGTTTTCCGAGGGGTCAAGATATTTCAGGCTGTGGATGATGCCGCTTTGGCTCTCCACACGCGCTGTCATCTCCTTTACCAGCGGGTCTTTGGCGGGTATCAGTTTTACTGTGGCAATGCCCTTATCCTGCCCCAGGATGCTTACCGCGCTCCTATCCCAATATAAACGCAGGATTTCCACGGGGTTAAGCTGGGCATACTGGCTTTGCACGCTGCTTTTTACCAATACTTTGGAAGCGGCATCGTAAAGCTCGGCTTTGCCGCCTATTATCTGCATGCGCTGCAAACTGGGGCTAATAAAGTGCATCAGCATGCGCCCCGGTGCGTAATAGAAATTGCCGTTATACTCTATCTTGGTAGTACTTTGTTTATAGATATTTATCTGCTTTACTTTGGCTTCAAAGCTTTGTAAGCCGTCATATTGAGCGTTCAGGCGCTGTTTAAGCTCCGCCGGCGAGAGCGCCATAAGCAGGCTTATCCAGAGCAATAGCGCTATCATACTAATCTTCTTCATTTATTACTCCAATGCGAATGAGCTGCTCCCGCGTGCCGGTTACGTCCCGCGATTTGCTGCCTAAATGTGGTCCCACCACTTGCGCCTGTTCCAAGAGGTCTATCAATCTGCCGGCGCGGGCATAGCCTATCTTGAAATGCCTTTGCAGCATGGATACCGAGGCAGTTTGGGTACGCACCACCACCTTTGCTGCTTCGGGGAAAAGCTCATCGTCCCACTCAAAGAAATCGCCCATTTCCTTATCTAATACCTTTTGCAAGCTAAACTCCTGTTTGGGCTTGGGTTGCAGTGCCAAAAACTCATTTACACGCCCGATCTCGGCATCGGATACATAGGCACCGTGAATGCGCTCCGAACTCGCCTTGCCCGGAGGCAGAAATAGCATGTCTCCGCTGCCTAAAAGTCGCTCTGCGCCTATCATATCCAATATCACACGGCTATCCACCCGCGAGGAAACCTGGAAGGCAATGCGGGCGGAGAAGTTTGCCTTGATGATGCCGGTAATTACCTTGATGGAAGGGCGTTGCGTAGCCAGGATGAGGTGAATCCCCACGGCGCGCGCCATCTGCGCCAAGCGGGTAATAGGAAGCTCGATATCCTTGCCGCTGGTCATAATCAGATCCGCAAACTCATCCACCACGATTACGATATAAGGCAGCTTTTCCAAGCCTAAGTTCTTCTCTGCCTTCTCGTTGTAGCCGATTATCTCCCGCACCTTGGCTTCCTGCAAAAGCTCATAGCGCCGTTCCATCTCTTTCACCGCCCAATACATGGTTTCCAGGGCGGTATCGGGGTCGGTCACCACCTGCCCGATAAGGTGCGGCAGGCTGTTATATCCCGCTAATTCCACCCGTTTGGGGTCGATGAGGATGAGCCGCAGGTTTTCCGGCGTGGTGCGCATGATAAAGCTCATCAGGATGGTATTGATGCACACGGATTTGCCGCTACCGGTAGCGCCGGCTATCAAAAGGTGCGGCATCTTTGCCAAGTCTGTAATAATCGGGCGACCGGCGATGTCTTTTCCCAAACCAAAGGCGAGCAGGGATTTATGGCGTCGCATCTCTTCGGAAAGCAGCAGATCGCGCAGATAAATCATATCCCGCGTAAGGTTTGGAATCTCGATTCCGATAAGCCCGCGACCGGGTATGGGCGCCTGCACGCGGATGGATTTTGCCTTGATCGCCAGCGCCAAATCATCTGCCAGAGAGGCAAACTTACTTACCTTAACCCCTCTGGCGGGTTCCAGCTCGTACTGCGTTATAATCGGCCCAATATTTACATTGCGCACTTCCGCTTCGATATTAAATTCCGCCAGCTTATTCTGCAATATCTCGCTGGTCTCAAGTATCTGCCCCTCAATCTCCTTGCGGTCTTTATCGGAAAGCTTTACGGGGCTTTCCAAGAAGTCCTCGATGGAAGGCATTTTATACTCGCTCATATCCCCTTCGCTAATATCTGGCATTACTTCCAAAACGGGGTCTTTCTTTCTTTTAGTGGGCTTATCTGCTACTTGCTCCAGCTCGGCAGCCAGCACGTGATCCAAAATTACCGGCTTGCTCTCCGGCGCTTCGGGGACGTCTATCTCAGGAGTCTCTTGCGATATCTGCGGCTTTTGCTTTGGCTTATCTTCTTTGGCAAAATGCGGGCGGCTAAGCCAGGCCAGTAGCCCTTTGAACCAATGGATATCGATTATCAAAAAGCCTGCTAAAAGCATGCCGCCAATGAGGATAATGCGCGCACCCGTCACCTTGAAGCCTGCCTGCAAGAGGTTCCACAAAGCTTTGGGGATTACACTCTGCGAATAGCTCAGCTGATTTGCGGAGATAAGCGCTTGCAAAAAGAAGAGAATCAGCAGACCCAGATAGGCGCGTTGGGTAATGGCAAAGCGCTGTGGATCAGCGAAATAAACGAAGGAAAAGATACCGATAATCAGGAAGCCCAAAAGCGCCAACCAATAGCCGAAAATATATACAAAGATATAACCGAAAAGGGTGCCAAAGATGCCAATGGGGTTATTTATTTCCGTATGATTGGCATCGAACCAGGTAAGGATATTGCCGTTTTCTTTCAGGTTTGCCATATCCTGCGAGAGACCTTCTGCACCCACCAATAGCGCCACGATTACCAATAGCGAGAGCAGCGAAATCGCCGCCGATATCAGCCTTTTGCTCAGTTCACTTAAGGGCTTGGCTTTGTTCTTGGCTTTCTTTTTCTTAGGGGGCATTTTTGCTGTCCTTATACATTGAAGCGGATATTTAGGATATCCCCGTCCTTCACCGGGTATTCCTTGCCTTCCAGGCGAAATAGTCCCTTCTCGCGCAGGGCTTTCTCGCTGCCATGGGTTAGTAGTTCATCGTAATTGAAGCATTCCGCACGGATGAATCCCCGCGCCAAATCGCTATGGATCTTGCCGGCGGCGGCAACAGCATTGGTGCCTTTTTCGATAGTCCAGGCGCGCACTTCGTCTGCACCCACGGTAAAGAAGCTCTGCAAACCCAAGAGGCTGTAGCTCAGCGCTATCAGCCGGTCTTTGAAGGATGCTACCAATCCCATATCCGCCAAAAAGAGCAGCGCTTCTTCGGTTTCCAATTGGCTGATATCCGCTTCCAGCTTGCCGGCAATTACTTCTGCCATAAAGCCTTGCTTGCGTATCTCTGCAAGCAGCGCTTCCTTTTCGTTTAGCTCATCTTCCGAGGCATTGAGCAATACCAAAAGCGGCTTGGCACTAAAGAATTGAAAGCCGCGGGTCGCCTTTTCCTCTTCCATACTCAGCTGAAGTTCGCGGATGCTGATACCTTCCTGCAGGGTCTGGATGATATTCCTTAGCGCCTTTTCTTCAATCTGAATCGCCGGAGTTTTTACCCCGCGCTTGTAGCCTAATTCTATCTTTTCTATGCGCTTTTCGGCGATAATCAGATCCGCCAAAACCATCTCATCGATAAAGTGCGCCAGCATCTTCAGCGGTTCATCATCGCCATAAAGCCCATCCAGCTCGCTATCCGCAAAGCTGCGCAAGACCAATACAAAGGCGTCTGAGTTCTTGATCTGAGACATTATCACACTTTCCGGATTCTCCCCCTCGCGGGCAAAGATGCCGGGAAAATCCTGCACTTCCAGATTGGCATAGATGGTTTTCTTAGGCTTATATATCTCGCTCAGGCGCGTAATCCGCTCGTCCAAAACCTGCACGATACCGATATTCGCTTCCGAAGCGCTGGAATATTTATCCGTATGCTGCTCGCTGCCGGTAAGGGCATTGAACACCGTGGTTTTCCCGCTTTTGGGTGGACCTATAAGAGCTAATTTCATTATCTATCCTTCATACTGTTATCTATTTTGGGCGCCACTGCCTGATACAGCGAATTGATCTCGCTTTTGCTAAGCAGGCGCCAGCGTCCGCTGGGTAAATCCTTCAGTTTGAGCGGGCCAAATTGCATGCGTTTCAGGCTTTTTACCTTCGCACCCACGGCTTCGATCATCTGGCGGATTTGCCGCTTGCGCCCTTCGCTAATTACCAGCTTCAATTCACTTTCATCGGCACTGCTTTCTTTGATATATACTCCTGCTGCCTTGGAAACCCCGCCTTCTATCATCACGCCCTGGCGCAATTGCTCCAGTTTATCTTTGTTCAAAGACCCGAATATTATCACCTTATACATCTTCTCCACTTCGTAGGAGGGATGCGTAAGTTTATTGATCAAATCCCCCTCACTGGAAAACAAGAGAAGCCCCTCGCTATTACGGTCAAGGCGCCCGGCGTATGGCAAATGGCGATAGGCTTCCGGAAGCAGGTCATACACGGTTTTGCGTCCGTATTCATCGCTGCTGCTTACCACATAGCCTGCGGGTTTATTTAGCACTATATATATCTTTTCCGTGGCTTTGGTCAGCGTTTTGCCCTGGTATTTCACGGTATCCGTGGGCAGGATACGCTGCGCCAAATCCCGGCACACGGCGCCATTTACCTCGATCTCATCCGCTAAGATGAGCGCTTCCGTCTTGCGCCGGCTACCCAAACCGCAATCTGCCAAAAAGCGGTTCAAGCGTATGCCATCACCAGGCTTCGAGGCTGTTTTGGATGGCGCTTTGGAAGAGTTTTTTGAAGATTTCACTTATTGCGTCCTCTTTGGATTTGTGCCGCGCGGTGCTGGCATCGGCAACGGCGTATAATTCGCTGAGTATCAGATTCTTATTCTCGTAGATTACTTCGTTTATAGTAAGATCCGTAAAAGTAATGCTAAAAGCTATCTGAATCTGATAATCCTGCACCATATTGCCGCTATCGTAGCTATAAATCTTTTCGGAATAGCTTAATATCTCGCCTTCCAGGCTGCAGTCCGCCTCGCGGGTTACTTGTTTCAACCGCCCATCGCTGCGTATCAAGCTTGAAAGCTCCTGCAAGACCTGTTCTCCCAGGGCATATTCCGAACTCCGGTTATCCCAAGGCTCCACCCTAATCTTTTTTAAATGAGGGTAAGCGTTTGAGTAAACCGAGTAATAACAGCCACTCAAAAGCAGCAAAATCACACTTAGCAAAATAAATTTCTTGACCATAAATCCATATCCAAAAAAACTCGCACATTGTCAAGTTAAACCTTGCAAAAAGCCGAAATATTAAGTAAAAAACCTAAATAATGGGAGGAACAGATGGCTAAGAAATATATATCTAAAGCCGAAGCTGCCAAGAAGTTAAAGGTCTCCGACCGCGTGATTCAGGAGATGATCAATACGAAAGTATTCGAAACCAAAGTTGTGGGAAAAACCGAGAAAATAGACGAGGATTCCTTAAACGAGTGGCTGGAGAATCTAAACGAAAATGAAGAAAAAATGCTGGCGCTGCAAAGAGTGATTTGCCACTTTGAAGAATATATGCGCCCCGAAAACATTTTCCTGGATGTGAAGGCGGAAAACAAGTATGACGCCATCCGCGTGCTTAGCGAACATGCCAAAGACCTCAAGCTCGTGCGCGATGCCCGCTGGCTATATGAAGTGGTGGTAGCCCGTGAAGAACTGATCTCCACCGCTATCGGCAATGGCGTGGCCCTTTTGCACCCCCGCCACCTGCATCCTTCCAAGATCAAATCGCCCTCCATCCTCTTTGGCAGAGCCGAAGATGGTATCGATTTTGATGCGCCGGATAATAAGCCTGTTACAATCCTCTTTATGCTGCTCTTGCATAACGATAAACAGCATCTTTTCTCGCTTTCCTATATCTCCAAGCTGGTGCAAAATCCTGAAGTATTGGAAATGTTTTTAGAAGCCCAGGACAAAGAGGAAATCCATAAGGCACTTACAGTTATCCAGGATTAAGCAATGCCGGATGTAAGAGTAATCTTAGGCAGTAAGAGCGATTTGGCGCACTGCGAAGCCGCCCTGGAAGTGCTCAAAGATTTTGGAGTGGAGTACGACTTCCATATCAGTAGTGCACACCGCAAACCGGAACAAACTACCCGCCTCGCCAAAGATGCGGAACAAAAGGGCGTCAAAGTAATCATTGCCTGCGCCGGCATGGCAGCTCACTTGCCTGGCGTGATAGCCTCTCATACCATCTTACCGGTTATCGGAGTGCCCATCGCCTCCGGAGCCTTGGGAGGCATAGACGCCCTATATTCCATAGTGCAAATGCCACCCGGAGTCCCCGTCGCCTGCGTAGGGGTAAATGTAAGCAAAAATGCCGGACTTTTAGCCGTGCAGATACTGGCAATCTCAAACCCCGAACTAAGAGAGAAGTACCGGGAGTATAAGGAGAGCTTGGCGCGCTAATACGCTGCAATAGTGTAGAATGTAAAATGTAGAGTGTAAATGGTAAGGACTTTTTGCTTAGCGGAAAAGTCCTTTTTGGAGGTCTTGATATTGAGGCTATCCAGTAATACACAAACAACAGAACAACAAGAAATGTCCACACCTGAAATGTAGGGGTTCAATGCCTTGAACCCGCCGAAATATACACGAAACAGCTAATCATTACAGATTGTGTATCAATTTATTACGGTATGCGTTCTCAAGCACATTTTGTCAAAAGCGGACGCAAAGCCTTGCGCCCCTACATTCTCGTTTTGCTTGATATCGTGCTTGGTTTGGGTATTGCGGGACAGCTTCTTTGAACTTGTGTAGAATGAATCAGCAAATACGCACTATCTACGGGTAATTCTGATTACTGATAACTGCCAATTTGTAAGCTCCTCCGTCCCGAAGTCTCTTGGTCTCTTAGTCTCCAACAATCCCCACGTAACACGGCAGCCTATCAAGCTCCATACGATAAACCGCTTCCGCCCCCAGCTCCTCCCACAGATATGTTTCACATGAAACAATCGTTCTCGCCAATACCGCCGAGATGCCCCCAATCGCCGTTAAATACACTGCCCCATGCTCCCTTATCTGCCTTTCACACTCTGCGCTGCGCTCTCCCTTCCCGATTATCACCTTCAATCCCTGCTGCAAAAGAGGCAGCGTAAGTCCATCCATCCGGCTGCTGGTAGTAGGACCTATCGCACCACAAACCTTCCCCTCTGCCTTGGGACTGGGGCCACAATAAAAGATCGCCGTTTCTCTTAGTTTAAAAGGCAAGTCCACCCCCTTCTCAATTAACTCAATCAGCTTCTTGTGCGCCTGATCGCGCGCGGTATAGATTATTCCGCTTAAGAGCACTTTGTCCCCTTCTTTGAGTTTGCGGATATCCTCAGCTCTTAATGGTAGCCTTAGCTCATGAACCTGCATCTTTGCCTCTACAGCTCAATATCAACATGCCGGTGAGCATGGCATTGCAGGTTAACCGCTATGGGCAGCGAGGCAATATGGCAGGCTTCATGTAGTACGTGCACCGCCAATGCCGTTAAACCCCCACCCATACCTTGCGCTCCCTTTCCGCATTTATTTATCATGCTCAATATCTCTTGTTCCAAAGCAGCATAATGCTCATCCGGGTGCTTACGACCCAGTTCTTCAAAGAGCGCCTCTTTTGCCAATAGGGCGCAACGTTCAAAATTGCCCCCGATGCCAATACCCACCACCAAGGGCGGGCAGGCACGTGAACCGCTCTCCACTATGCGCTGTACTATCTGCTCTTTGATCTTTTCCAGGGGGGTAGCCGGGCTTAGCATCATCAGAAAACTCATGTTCTCTGCACCGCCACCTTTCTGCGCAATCTTTAGCTTTAGCCTTTTGCCCTCCACCTGCCGGATATGCACTATCGCCGGACTGTTATTCCCGCTATTCTTTCTTCTGAATAATGGATCATAAGATATACTTGCTCTTAGTGGGCATTTGCCCTGCGCCTCTGCCGCTGCCCTATCCGCTATCTCTTGCAAAGTAGCGCCTTCGATCACCAATTCCCTGCCCATCTCCGCTATTATTACCGTGCAGCCGGTATCCTGGCAAAGGGGAATATTGTCTATCGCCGCCAGTTCGTTATTCTCCAGGATGGCACCCAATACATCCCTTTCCAATTCATGATTGCTTTGCTCATGGGCCGTCCGCATTCTTTCCACCGCTTTAGGGTCGCTTTCGTAGCTTATTTGGCAGATAGCCTGAGTGAGCGCTTTCTGGATATCCTCTGCCTTCAGGTAGCGCATTATAGCCCCTTTTTTCTTACGGAGAGATATTTAAAGAGCAGCTTTTCCATCGGTTCTGCCAAAGAAACCGGCTGGTATTCAATCTGATATTGATGGCAGGCATTCTTCAATTCCCTAAAAAAGCCCTCAAATTGCACTTGATATTCGTCCCGTATTTGCCAGGGATTGATAATCAGCTTCTCGCCGCTTTCGCTATCGATGAATTCCGTCTCACGTTTGTAATCCAATTCCTCTTCGCGGGGGTCATAAAGCTGAAATACCAATACTTCATGGCGTTGACTGCGGAAGTGTTTGAGCGCGCTGATAATCTTTTCCGGCTCTTCCAAGAGGTCGGAGATTAGGATTATCAAGCTGCGTTTCTTGATGCTTTCCGCGATCTGGTGCAAGGGCGTGAGTATATCCGTCTTTTCTGCTGCTTTTAGGCTTAGTAGTTCTTTAAAGATTTGCGCTGTGTAAGAGCGGTAAGCTTTGGGGGGCAAAAGCGAGCTAATCTTATGATTGAAGGTGACCAAGCCCGCTGCATCCTTTTGCTGGATCATCAGCCAGCTAAGTGCAGCGGCAAGCTGCTTTGCATAGTCTATCTTGCTGCCATATTGGGATTCAAAAAACATGGATTTGCTGTGGTCCAGCAGGATATAAGCGCGCAGGTTCGTCTCTTCTTCATAGCGTTTTACGTAGTAACGCTCGGTTTTGGCTACTATCTTCCAATCCACATTGCGTAGGGATTCGCCCGGATTATACTGCCGGTGATCGGCAAATTCCACGCTAAAGCCATGGTAAGGGGACTTGTGTAGACCCACCAAAAAGCCTTCAACTATCTGTTTGGCAGTTAATTCCATTTTGCTAAGCTGCGCAATCAGGGCATCGGAAAGTAGCTTCATTATTCCTTCGGTTTTTTGTGCCAAAGCAGCGCCACGGGTATGGTAATCACATACGCCACAAACAGGATGATAGCCGAAATCGTAATCTCATTTGTGGACATAATGAAATAGCCCAGCACCAAAAGCACCATGCCTATCGCCAGCAAAATGTAAAAGCTTTTCCCCAAGCCCAGGCGTTCATTTTCTTTATTTTTCATTTTTTCCTCTTTTTCTGTAATTGCGATATTTTCTCGCACTGCTTTTAACGGTCAAGCCTTTTCTGTATCCGCTGTATGAAAGCAGCCATAGATTTGCTCGTAAACGCTCTCAGATAGCTGCTGGCGCGTTTTGCCGGTGAGTTCATATACTGGCTCCAAAAAGGTAATTTCCGCGCTTATTTGGCGGTTTAAGAGCTTCATAAAATGCGGCACGAAAGTCATGTCCCCATACCAGCATACCATATCCCGGTTGCTGTCGTCTATCGGCATGCCGTCGATTGTGTTATATTTTATGCAAATTGGCAGTATCGGGCTATCTGCACTCAGCGCCACCTGAAAGAGCGAACTTTTGAACTGCCGGATATCGCGCCCATCGGTAGAAGTTCCTTCGGCAAAGAGCACTACTTTATTACCGTCTTTTATGGCTCGGCTGAAGTTCTCGATCTCTTGCTTCAAGCCAACTGG
>JAQVIX010000083.1 GCA_028695495.1 Candidatus Cloacimonadota bacterium
AAAAAAAACAAAATAAGCCCGCACCGAGCGCAGCCCCTAACACCTAACACCTAACCCCTAACCCCTGAAGAGCGCAGTCCTGCCACCGGCGACCTGCGACTTGTCCCCAGCGAGCTTGCGAGCCGCGCCAGCCCTAACCCCTACCACCTAACACCTAACACCTGAAGAGCGCAGTCCATTGAATGTCCACAAATTAACGCAAATTACCACGAATTAGGCAAAAAAACAAAATAAGCCCGCCCCGAGCGCAGCGCCTAACACCTAACACCTAAAACCTAACACCTGAAGAGCGCAGCCCTGCCACCTGCGACCTGCGACCTGTCCCCTGCGAGCTTGCGAGCCGCGCCAGCCCTAACACCTAACACCTAACACCTAACACCTAACACCTGAAGAGCGCAGTCCATTGAATGTCCACAAATTAACGCAAATTAACACGAATTAGGCAAAAAAACAAAATAAGCCCGCCCTGAGCGCAGCGCCTAACACCTAACACCTAAAACCTAACACCTAACACCTGTTTTTTGAAAACTCGTTTTCAAAAAACCCTTGACATCTTTCTCCCAACCCTAAAACTTGTAAATTATGGAAAAAATAGAAATTAGAAAGATGCAAGTGCCCATGAATAGTGATTCTCAGGCGCTTTTGGAGAGAATCGATTCTGAAATGCTGGCAAATTTGATGCACAATTTGCCGGGGATGGCGTATCGTTGCCAAAACGATCTTGCCTGGACGATGATATTTCTTTCCGAGGGCGCGGTAGATCTCACTGGTTATGAGGTTAAAGATCTGATAAATAATAACTTGATGAGTTATGAAGACCTGATAGTGCCGGAGGATCGCGAATATGTGCGCGCTCAGGTGGTTCAGGCTACAAATAACGGCAATCGCTTTCAGATGTTTTATCGCATCCGCTGCAAAAATGGCGAGCTGAAATGGGTGTGGGAAAAAGGCAACGTGGTTTATGCCAATGGCAATCCGGACTATTTAGATGGTTTTATCATTGACGTTACTTCCCAGCGCAAGGCGGAGGAGCATCTGCGGGAGCTAAACGCCACCAAAGACCGTTTCTTTTCGCTTTTGGCGCACGATTTGCAAAATCCGGTTTATGCCATTATCTCGCTTTCGGAATTTGTAGCAGAGGGCTTTGAAAATCTGCCTTTGGAAGAAATCAAACGCGCTGTGGGGCAGGTACATAGCTCGGCGCGCGGGATTCATACGCTTTTGGAAAACCTTTTGGACTGGGCGCGCCTGCAAAGCGGGCAAATAAAATGTAACAAAGAGATTATCTCGCTACAAAAAGTGTTAAATTATGCCATGGAACATTATGCGGCAGCGGCGGCGCAGAAAGGGATTATCCTGGATTTGACGGTGGAGCAGGATAGCCTGGTGGAGAGCGACCTGAGCTTGCTTTCGGCGATAATGCGAAACCTGATTTCCAATGCCATCAAATATTCCTATCCCAAAAGCACGGTAAAGCTGGAGCTAAAGCGGCAGGGAGATTGGGCACAGATATTGGTGCAGGATTTTGGCACGGGCATCCCGCGCAAGAATATACCGGATATCTTCCGCATTGATAGCAAGCTAAAGCAATATGGCACAGCAAATGAAGGCGGCAGCGGCTTGGGGCTGGTATTGGTGAATAGTTTTGCGCGCATCACCGGCGCCAGGATTGAGGTGCAAAGCAAATTGAATCATGGAACCACCTTTAGCGTTCGGCTACACAGAAAAATAGATTGACGCTTATGGGGGGTAAAAAAACAATGCTACACACGAATAAAAAGAGTGGATCATGAATACATTATTCAAGCCGGAACTGGTAAAAATACTGCCGGGATTTGCTTCCAAAGGCGAATGCTTGGGCTATATGGCAGAGCTGCTTGCACGTGAAAACTGTCTCATTTTCCCAGACCGCTTTTTGAAAGCAATTTTGGGGCGGGAAGAGATTATGAGCACAGGGATTGGACGCGGAATTGCCATTCCCCATGCGCGGGATATTACCGTATCCAATCTGGGTATTGCGCTTTGCCGGATAGAAAAGCCGTTGGAATATAACGCCTTGGACGATTTGCCGGTAAATCTTATATTTATGATCGCCGTGCCGCAGGAAGCCAGCCATGCTTATATGCAGGTGCTCAAGAGCTTATCCGAATATCTGCGCGATGATGCCAAACGCGCATTGCTGGAAACTGCCGGCACAGAATTGGAGCTATATAATTATGCAAAAGATATTGAAGCTGCTATTAGCCGCGCTTTGGCTGATTAGTCTGCCGCTATTTGCGCAAAACGAAAATGCCGGCAGCACGGGCTTTGAAAGCCTGAAATTGCTGTTTAACGCACGCGTAAACGCCATGGGCGGAGCCGTTTATGGCATCCCCGAAAATCCCGATGCTTTGGACTACAATCCCGCCGCCATCCTGAATACGCCCTCCAAAAGCGTATCCAGCACCTTTATAGACCATCTGGTAGGCAGCGGTGGAGGTAGCATTGCCTACATCTATCCGCGCCATCGCTATATCGCCTGGGGAGCGGGGCTAAGGTATTGGAATAGCGGCGAGATGGAGCGCACCCAGATAAGCTCTACCGGAGAATTGATTGAAACGGGGGAAAACTTTGGTGCACATAGCATTATCGCATCGGTATCGCATGCCCGCTTTATTAGTCCGGCAGTGGATTTGGGAGCAACGGCAAAGTTTATCTTCGATACCATAGACGATAAAAGCGCCAGCGCTGCGCTAATCGATCTTGGCATCTTGCACCACACTGCAAATGAAAGAATTAAGGTGGGAGTAAATATTCGCAATATCGGGCTGCAAACCTCGTATTATACAGATAGCAAAGTAAAAGAAAAGCTGCCTTTTACTTACGGAGCGGGTTTGGGCATCCAAATGAAGGATAACATCTTAGGCGCCATCGATATCGGCAAATGTGAGGGCGAAAACATCATGCTAAAGCTGGGGCTGGAATACGAGCTTACCCCCGCTTTTATCCTGCGCGGCGGCGTGAGAAGCAATGCCGCGGATTACAATATGGACGGACCTTTGGCATATACCAGCGGTCTCTCGCTGGGGCTGGGCTGGAAGATCAAGGATTTTGGCTTGGATTATGCAGTGGCTTCTTATGGAGATTTGGGCATTACAAATCAATTAACCCTGCGCTATAACCATTGAATATAAGGAAGATACTTGCACTGGTTTTTGTTTGAACTGGGAATTGAAGAGCTGCCGGATGGCGTAATAATGCCGGCGCTGGAGCATCTCAAAGCCTCTCTTGAAAAGCTACTGGGCGAGGCAGAGCTGGGCTATACGGATTTGCAAGCCTTTAGCACGCCGCGGCGGCTGGCGCTTTTGGTAAAAGGGCTGGCTTGGCGGCAGGAAGACCAATTGATAGTAAAAAGCGGTCCTGCCCGCAATATCGCCTATACGCCGGATGGAGAGTTAAGCCCCGCCGGTTTGGGTTTCCTAAAGAAATGCGGGGCGAAGCGGGAAGATACATATATCGAAACTACCGCTAAAGGCGAGTTTTTGGCGGTGAAATACACTTTGGCGGGGAAGCAAACGCGGGAGCTTTTGCAGGCATGGATGCCGGAGGCGATCAAGGCGATTCCCCTGCCCAAAAAGATGATTTGGCAAAACTGGCAATTAGCCTTTTCGCGTCCCATCCGCTGGATTGTGGCGCTTTGGGATAGCGAGATTATCCCGCTGGATTTTTATGGTATTATGAGTGGGCGCGAGAGCTATGGCAATCGCTACTTGGGCTTGGATTTAAGGCTGCCCATCGCCAAAGCGGAGGAATATCAGGAGGCGCTGCTAAAGGGCAAGGTAATGGTGGATCATATCCAGCGCAAGGCATTTATCAAGCAGCAGATGGATGCGCTCTTTGCAGATTCTGAATACACAGTAAAAGAAGATATCCGGCTCTTGGAAACGGTTGTGAACCTGGTGGAATATCCCACAGCGGTGATTGGCACTTTTGCCGAACGCTTTTTGGAGCTGCCGGAAAAAGTGATTAGCTCTACCATTAGCCAAAATCAGAAATACTTTTCCGTTTACAATGCGCAGGGTGAGCTTTGCAACCGCTTTGTCTTTATCAGCAATGGCGATCCCGCATATCAGGAGCTGATTTGCGCAGGCAATGAAAAAGTAGTGCAGGCGCGGCTGGAAGATGCTTTGTGGTTTTTCAAGGAAGACCTGAAAAAGCCTTTGGAAAGCTATGTGGAGCAGCTCAAAGACGTGGTATTTCAGGCGGATTTGGGTACGCTTTTGGCTAAAACAATGCGGGTAATCAAACTTTCTGAATATATTGCCAAAGCTTTGCAGCTAAATGCGGAAGAGATTGGGCAGATAAAGCGCACGGCGTATCTATTGAAAGCCGACCTCTGCACTTTGATGTTAGGCGAAAAGGAATTTACCCGGCTGCAAGGCTATATGGGCAAAGAATATGCGCTGGCAGCGGGTGAAGCGCCGGAGATAGCCGCGGGTATTTACGAGCATTATATGCCACGCGGGGGGAACGACTCCCTGCCGGAAAGCCTGAGCGGTGCCATCTGTGCGGTGGCGGATAAAACGGATACCGTGGCGGGAATCATCGGAATTGGGCAGATGCCTACGGGTTCGCAAGACCCCTTTGCGCTCCGGCGGGCAGGCAGCGGCGTGGTGCAGATTTTGGCAGACCGCGGCTGGGATATATCTATCAAAGGCTTGCTGGCTGAAGCTATCCGCATCTTGTCCGAGGAAATTGAGTTCAAAGAAGATGCAGCGGAAAAGATTGCGAAGTTCTTTGATTTGCGCGTAAACTGGCTGCTGAAGGAATTGGGTATTTTCTACGATGTGGCGGCGAGCGTAATGCACGCGGATTATAGGTCTATAGACGACCTTTTGGCAAAAGCGCGGGCATTGCAAGCGCTCAAGAAAGAGGAAGATTTTATCCGGCTGGTAATTGGCTTCAAGCGCGTGGCAAATATCATTTCCGCTGCGGATAGTTTTAAGCCGCTGGATACCGCACTATTTTGTGAAGCTGCCGAGGCTAAGCTGCATCAGGCATTGGGGCTTCTGCATGGGGATTTGGATAAAGCGCTACTAAAGCTGGATTATCCGGTGGCGCTGAAGCATTTGGTGGCGTATGGAGCGGTGATCGATGAGTTTTTTGATAAAGTATTGGTAAATACCGAAGATGCAGCGCTCAAGGCAAATCGTTATGCCCTTTTGGCGGAGGTGCGCGCCGAGTTTTTCCGCGTGGCAGACCTCAGCCTTATCGTATATGAAAATGAAACAATTGGAGAATAAATTGCATATCTTAGAAATCTTGAAAGAAAGAGCCGCCCAAAAAGGCGGGAAAATCGTGCTTCCGGAAGCGCAGGACGAGCGTGCATTGTGCGCTGCTGCGATGATAGTAAAGGACAAATTAGCTGAAGTGGTGCTTTTGGGTGACGTTCAAAAAACCCAAAGCTTAGCTGCCGAAAAGGGTATCGACCTTGGTGGCTCTGAACTCCTGAACCCCAGCCAAAGCCCTCGTTTAGAGGAGTATGCCCAGGCTTTTTATGAAAAGCGCAAGGAAAAGGGCATTAGCTACGAGCAGGCGCTGGCAACCCTGCAAAATCCGCTCTTTTATGGGGCGATGCTGGTAAAAAATAAGCTTGCCAGCGGGATGGTGGCAGGGGCGGCAAATACCACGGCAGATGTATTGCGTGCAGCCTTGCAGGTGGTAGGCGTAATGCCGGGGCTTAAGACTGTATCCTCTACCTTTATTATGGTATCCCCGCGCGAGAATGAAACTACTTATCTTTATTCGGATTGTGCGGTGGTGCCAAATCCTACGGATGAGCAATTGGCGGATATCGCTACTTCTACTGCCTTTACGCGCCGCGCCATTTTGGGCGATGAACCGCGGGTGGCGCTGCTGTCCTTTTCCACTCTGGGCAGTGCCGAGCATGAATTGGTGGAGAAAGTGCGCTCTGCCAAGGCAATACTAAGTGAACGCAAAGTGGATTTTGCCTTTGAAGGGGAATTGCAATTGGATGCCGCCATCGTGGAACGCGTGGCAAAAAGCAAGGCGCCGAATAGCAGCGTGGCGGGAAAAGCCAATACGCTCATCTTTCCAGATTTGCAATCTGGCAATATCGGCTATAAACTTACCCAGCGTTTGGCGGGTTACGAAGCGATTGGTCCCATCATTCAGGGCTTGGCGGCACCCATCTGCGATCTCTCGCGCGGCTGCTCCATTCAAGATATCTACAATACCGCCATCCTTGTGCTGCTAATGAGTAAATAATCAAAAATATAAGATATAAGAGGTAATCCAAGATGGCTATTAAGTTATCAAATCGAACCAAATTGATCAAACCCTCGCCAACTTTGAGCCTTTCTGCCAAGGCAAATCAGCTCAAAGAAGCGGGGAAAGACGTCATTAGTTTTGGCGTGGGCGAGCCGGATTTTAATACTCCGGAGTATATTAAAAACGCTGCGCATAAGGCTTTGGATGCCAATTTTACGCGTTATACCCCCAATGCCGGTATCATGGATTTGCGCAAGGTAATTGCCGCTAAGCTGCTGCGCGAAAATGGTTTGGAATATGCTCCGAAGGATATATTGGTATCTCCGGGGGCAAAGAACTCCATTTTGAATATCCTAATCGCCGTGTGCGATACAAACGATCAGGTACTAATCCCCACACCTTACTGGGTAAGCTATCCCTATCAAACGCTATTGGCAAATGCCCAGCCGGTGTATATCGAAACCCGCATGGAAGATGCTTTCAAGCTGCAACCGGCGGATTTGGAAAAAGCCATATTGGAAAGCCCCTGCGCCAAGGTGTTGATGATGAATTCCCCATCGAACCCCACGGGAAGCGTGTATAACCGCGAGGAGCTGGCGGCGCTGGCGGAAATCTGTGTAAAACACGATATCTTGGTGATTTCAGACGAGATTTACGAGAGATTGGTGTACGACGATGCAAAGCATATCTCCATCGCCTCGATAAGCGAAGAGATGAAGGCGCGCACGGTAATAGTAAATGGCGTATCCAAAGTGTATGCCATGACTGGCTGGAGACTGGGCTTTGCTGCGGGTCCTGCGCACATCATCGCTGCTGCTGGCAGAGTGCAGGAACACGCCACTTCCTGCGTAAATAGCATTACCCAAAAGGCTTGCGTGGTGGCATATAACGAAGAGGATGATTCCATCGAAAAGATGCGGCAGGAATTTTGGAAACGCCGCGACCGCCTTTACGATCTGCTGAACGAGATTCCGCATGTTACTTGCTTCAAACCGCAAGGCGCCTTCTATATAATGCCAAATATCCAGTGGTATCTGGATAACAACAATGCCGGCATAACGAATGCAGATGAGTTTTGCACTTTGCTACTGGAAAAGTATTATGTGGCGCTGGTGGCGGGCGGTTCCTTTGGCATGGAAGGCACAGTGCGCTTTTCTTACGCCAATAGTATCCAAAACATCGAAGAAGGTGTGCGCCGCTTTGCTATGCTATTAAAGGAGATAAGCTCGTGAGCGATCTGAAAGATAGCGTAAATGAGCGCCTGAGCAAAAACCGCAAAAAAGCCTACAATTGGCCAAAGCTACTCGTGATGATACTGGTGATTATTGCGATTATCTATCTAAGGTCGATTTTGGATAAAAGCCCCAATCTCAGCGTACCCTCGGCGGGGGTAACGGCAGATAGCCTTGCCCCGCTGCCGGCTGAGACGCCTGAGGAATAAGAACAAGAGATATTTATGCCGCAAGATTCTATAGATTACAAGCAAGCCGGAGTGGATATCGCCGCGGGTGAACGCGCGGTGGATGCCATCAAGGCAAAGGTTCGCAGCACCTATGGCAAGAATGTATTAAGCGAGCTGGGCAGCTTTGGCGGCTTGTACCGCGTTGATCTGGAAGAGTTTCGCCGTCCCATCCTGGTATCCAGCACCGATGGAGTGGGCACCAAGCTCTTGGTGGCGATTCGGGCAGGGGTTTACGATACCGTGGGGCAAGACTTGGTAAATCACTGCGTGAACGACATCCTGGTGCAGGGCGCCATCCCGCAATTCTTTTTGGATTATATCGGGGTGGGCAAGCTGGAGCCGGATATCATCGAAAAGATAATCGATGGCTTTGTAATCGCTTGCCGGCAAAACTCCTGTGCGCTTATCGGTGGCGAGATGGCAGAGATGCCGGGCTTGTATAAGGAAAAGGATTTTGACCTAGCTGGTACCATCGTGGGTATGGTAGAAGCGGATCAGCTTTTGCCCCGCGCCGGCGTAGCTGCCGGAGATGTGCTGCTTGCGCTGCCCTCTACGGGATTGCATACCAATGGCTACTCCTTGGCGCGAAAGGTGCTCTTTGAAAGAATGGGGCTAAGGGTGGATAGCTATATGCCCGAACTGGGCGAAAGCCTGGGCGAGGCGCTGCTCAAGGTACACAAAAGCTATCTCAATGAACTAAAGCCATATCTTACAAATCCCAAGCTCAAAGCGCTGGCACATATTACCGGTGGCGGTATTGGCGGCAATCTGGCGCGTGTATTGCCCGCAGGCGTGCAGGCAGAGATTGAGCTAAAGGATAGCGAGATTCCGCCACTCTTTCAGATCATCCAAAAGGGTGGCAATGTACAGCCGGATGTGATGCGCCAGAGTTTTAATCTGGGAATTGGCATGATAATTGTATGTGATCAATCTTTGGCGGGTCAGATTTCCAGTGAAATTGGGACGCGCTATTTGGGACGCCTTGTAAAACAAGAGGATACCGCCAAAGTAATCTTTGTGTAAATCGTTAAGTTCATGATTATCAAGGCGTTTCATCAGGTTCAGAAAGGAGTTTTTGAGGGAAACCCAAAAAACTGCTTGACTGATTTTTGTGGCTCAGATAAAGGAACTTTATGTGCAAAAAGTCCATTATTATGTGGACTGGAAGCATTGTATTGTGTTAAAGAATAAAGTAAATAAGTCAGGATATAGGGAGGTTCGTCGATGCGAAAAATTGCATTGATCCTGCTAATAACGTTGCTTGTTGGTATAGCATGCCTCGAAGCCCAAACTACCGGCAAACTTGCCGTCCGCGCAAGGGACAGTCAAGGTCGTGCCCTGGAATTTGTGAATATCGTTGTAATGTCCGGCAGTCAGATGATTACCGGAGGTCAGACCAATGAAAAAGGTCAGGCAGTCATTATCAATATCCCCCCTGGTGTTTACGTGGTAAAGCTTTCACTCATGGGCTATGCCCCCATGGAGTTTCACGACGTTCGCATTCAGGTAGGGCAAACAAACACTATTAGCCCCACCATGACCAGTAAGGACTTTATGGGCGAAACGGTGGTGGTAACACAAACAATTGACCGCGTGGGTAAAGACCGTACCGAAACCTCGCGGCAAATAGAAATGGAGCGCTTTAGCGAAACTTCGGCTACTAATTTGGATGATATTCTCGCCATCCAGGCAGGTTTTACCATGGTGGGTGGCGAATTGCACGTACGCGGCAGCCGCGCAAACGAAGTAAACTATACCGTGGATGGTATGAGTGTGTCCGACCCCGTGGATGGCGGTAGTTCGCTTTCTGTGGACCCAGATGCCATTAAGGATATGAAGGTAATGACCGGTGGTTTCCCCGCCGAGTTTGGTAATGCCCAATCCGGCGTTATCAATATCGTTACCAAAGATGGCGATTCCTTCTTCTCTGGAAAAGTGGAATATAATACAGACCATCTCTTTGGCACCGGCAGAAATAAGGACGTATTTAAGTTTGCCATTGGCGGGCCTATCGTTCCTTTTGCCGATCAAAGCCTGAAAGAACGCCTTACCTTCTACTTAAACGGTGGCGGTGAGTGGCTGGATGGCAAGCTGAGAAAGTTCTATATTTCAAACCCGAATGAGGATTTTGAGATTGGCGGGCGCACTCTGCTTTCGGAAAACTATGCTACTTACAATCCTTACAAGGATAGAAGCAGCATCCTGGGTATCGATGTGGGCAACCGCAATTACAATGCCTACAACGTAAACCTGAAGACCAAGTTTGACCTAAACCCCACTCAGAAGTTTACCTTCGGCGTGCGCGGAGACAGGGATTTCAATTTCCCCTTCTCATACGGCTGGCGCTATGCCCTGCAGCACTATGCCTTTACCGAAAGTATTCAGAAACAGTATATTGCCACCTACGATCACGTGTTCAATAACACCATGAATATCAAGCTAAAGGGTAGCTATTATACCAAGGATTATTACAACGGTCCGCGGGGAATCGACCGCAAGAACTATATGAGCCTAAACCCTCATGCGGCGGACGATCCGGATAAATACATCGAAGACGTATTAAAAGGCAATTACGGCTATCAAAGCGTGGATTACGATGGAGATGGCGTATATGACGTTGGTTTCCACCATTCCAATAAATGGTCTTACAACCTGGAAAGCCAGGAAAACCCCCGCACTGTGCCCGGATTCAATCCTCCCGGCACCATCTATCAAAACTTCATTGATGATAACACTACTACGGTAAACTTCCGTACGGACTTTGAATGGCAGGTAAACCAGACCCACCTTGCCAAAACCGGTTTTGAAGTAATTAGCAACAATATCAAAAAGAACCAGCTGAATAACTTCCTTACCATTTACGAAGACCGCCGCCAGGCATATCTGCGTAGTATTTACGATATCAATAATTACGATCTGGATAATTGGGGAACGGATAATCAGGTGCCCATCGCACTCTTTGCTTTGGAATCCATTGCCGAAACCCCGGAAAGCGTGGCAGACCTCGTACCCATCTACAAGCCTGAAGATTATTATGCTGCTGCCAAAGCTTCCTCTGGCAAGCGGGATGGCTACAATGCCCAACCCTGGCAATTGGCGTATTATCTGCAAGACAAGATGGATTGGGAAGGCATGATCATCAATGCCGGCATGCGCTTTGACTTCTGGTATCTGGGCAGCAGCTACGATATCCTGCAGGATAACGGCAAGTATGTAAGTCGCGATTTTGATAAGAAAGACCGCTTCCAGATGATGATCTCCCCGCGCCTGGGTGTATCCCACCCCATTACCGAAAGAGACGTATTGCGCTTTGCTTACAACTACCAGAATCAGCTTCCGCAGATGCAATATATCTTTACTTCCAAAACCCCCGAAGATGCAAACCTTTCGGATGTAACCATCACCGTGGGCAATCCCAAGCTGGAACCGCAGATTACCGTTACCTACGAAGTGGGTCTTTCTCACCAGCTTAGTGAAGACTACGTATTGGATATGACCGCTTATTACAAAAACCTGTATAACTATGTAAGCACGGTAAAAGAGCGCAAAGAAGGTGAAGAATCCGTTCACTGG
>JAQVIX010000010.1 GCA_028695495.1 Candidatus Cloacimonadota bacterium
GACATTGAAAAACAATGCAACTGTTCAATTGAATACAGATAGAGTGTAAAATGAAGAAGGAATAATGTCCTCAAAGAACCTGATAAACAAAGAATTGGAATTTACACCAACGTTTGGGACTCAACTCAGATAAGGTATCCAAATCACGGTATAATGGGAACAATGTGGCATTCGACAAAGGGAATTTGTAAGCATAAACATTGATGTCCGCCAACTCATTACCAAGTAACTGCAGAACTAAACTATCTGCTTCCGACCTGTCTAATATCAAAGCTGATAAATTGAACGATATCATCGTTAATGTGATAATCGTTATTACGAGAAGAATCTTGTACTTCATTTTAAGCTCCTTTTCTTGTAGGTTATTTCCATATTTTTACTATTTTTTTTACCGTTTGTTTGTTATCTATATTGATCATGCAGAAATAGATCCCTTTTGATACAGTTCGCCCAATTTCATCGTTCCCATCCCATTGGATATGCTGCAATTCATTGGCTCGTGCGTCTTTGTGGTAAGACCGTACTAATTGCCCCTTAATATTATATATTTTTAACCCTATCTTCCCTGATGAGCAGGGAGTATATTCAATATTCACCTTTTCCGTAAAAGGATTTGGGTAAACAGACAGCTTCATATGCAGCATTGGGTTTAGCCCGTTATTATCTGATACTATAGGATCATCCGAGAAGTTTCCCATGCCGTCATTGTAATACACCCTGAGCCGCGCGCTGGTTTGCGCCCAAACTAAAACAAAATCAAGAAAACCGTTATTATCAACATCTACGTAGTCATATCCAGAATTCTCGTAGTAAATACTGTAATTAGGCATATTGATAGGGAGAAAGTAGAATAGACTAAGAGGATAATCAAAACCAGCAGGATTCATGGGTGATACATAGGCGTAGTTTACTATATCAAGATATTGATCGTTTGTAATATCCCTGAATAGCACTCCGAAAAAAGATCTGAAATCATTAAAGTGATTATAGTGATTATTATGAACAAGATAATTATAATCTCCTAAGTTTTCATATATACAAACTGCTGATGAAGTACCACTACAAGAGAATGTAGCAAAGATGTCCAAATCTCCATCAAGATCCAGATCTTCAGCTACCACAGTATTTAAATATGGATAATTAGGAAGAATGAAAAATGGATTTATAAGATCGGGGTACTTATATACCTGCAATCCTTCTGAAGTTGATACCAATAATTCGTCGAATCCGTCAGAATCAATATCCCTAAATCCACCTCCACCCTCCATGGCAATTGTTTCACCGGTTCCGGTAAAAGACTTTCCATTATTATTCAGAAACAGATGATATACGCCATCGATCCAAATCAAAACATCGGTAAAACCATCTCCATTCCAATCACCGCAGAATACCAAGTACCAATCCATAGGAGGCATAGGAGGTAATTCTATGTAAAAATCTTCATCAAAGACACCTCCACAATTAATATATATACGAAGTGAGACCTGTTTAACCCCAAATTCATCCGTTTGTTCGAAAAAGCCATCAATATCATACCAGCCATCACTATTAAAATCATATAACTTTGGGGGAATGGATTTAATTTTCCCTACTGGTAATGAAACAGCATCACCAAAGGTGCCGTCACCATTATTGAGTAATACATAAACTTTAGGATAATTTGATATGATCAACAAATCTACATATCCGTCATTATTAAGATCTTCACAGAAAACCCCCTTAGGAATAAAGGGACCTACGGATATTTCATAACCGTAGATCGACGTCGCTAATAAGAACATCAGAATCCAAATCGTACACTTCATTGATCTCACCTCGTTTACCTAAATGATTGTAATCAATTTATTGCAACCCTTGCGTTTGTCTCATGTTAATTTATGAAACTTACGGGGTTGAAACACACTTATATGCTGTTCAGAAATAGTTGACATTCTATTTTAAAATGTCCACAGGCATTGGCAAAACGATAAAATGAAACATAGCTCATCTGCAATGCTTCGCTTTCTCTCATTCAAATCGGTACCCACTATATCAGGCGTCTTGCTTTGGCAGAGCAAACTTGCTTTTCACAGGGCAAGAGCAAAATAATTATTTGCCAATTCCTGTCAAGATTTATTTTTCATTTTTTGGAATTCAAAGATAGGAGACTGTTCAAATTATCTTACCATCTTAAGCGCTTTTCTTTTTCTTAGTGCCAAACAAGTGGTCTAAGTACCTATAATCAATGTTTTCTTGACAGATTTGTGATATATTTCAATTGGCTATCAATGAATCTTCGTGTAGCATATAGCTTCCTTTTGTGATTAGTTCTTTTAGCCAAAGTGATTGAACGAGAAGCCTGACAGTATCGATAGACTTGAATCCGTATCTACCTGACAGCACTTTCTTGAGCTTTCGGTTGAAACGCTCTGATGCATTGGAGGTTAATGCTAAAGTGAGACGGTTCCACTGACTAAGGATGCTCTTCTCAACGAAGCTGGCAGGAGTGTTAGCAGCTTACGAAAAGCTTTTTTCCGCCCGCTGACCTTTTTTCTTGCGAAGGCTTTTGGGGCGAGCTTTTTATTCTTCTTTGCTTGCTCCTCATCCGAAACGCACTTTTCAATGATCTCATTTAGGCTTTTCAGCTTATGAAAGATGCATAATTGATGCTTTACCTTGGGAAATACCCTTCTAATTCCGGCTGCAATAGCAGGGCTGTCATCGCTTACAATTAACTTTGGGTCCATTTTATATATGACCTTGAAAGTTCTCAGGCAGTTTTCATAGCTTACAGTTTTTATATTCTCGTAGACCTCTACGTGGAGCGGAACTCCGGTCAGGAAATCAACAATGGAAGCTAATCAAGATTGGCTGCCGCGCGTAGAGGCAATCCAGAAAACAAAATGAACAACACAAAAAGGAATGTCCATCCCTGAAATGTAGGGGTTCAAGGCATTGAACCCGCCGAAATCTACATGCAGCAGGTAATCATTACGGACTCAATATCAATTTATTACGGTGTGTGCTGCGCACACGCTTTATTAAAAGCGGGCGCAAAGCACTCAAGCCCCTACATTCTCGTTTCGGTAGATATCGTGCTTGTTTTGGCATTTCGGGACAGCCTCAAGATTGGCAGGCAGGTAAGCGCCATTAACTCCACGACTGCATTTATAAAATCCGTGGCATCTGCCAAATCGGAGGCAAGGCAACCCAGACCCGTCACGAGCGCAACGCCTGACACCTTGAAATACACAAACAATGAAAGGGTTGCCACATCTGGCAACCCTTTCTTCTATTCGTTTTTGTAAGGGCTGTGTGAAATGCTACTTCATTAGCATCATCTTGATGGTTTGGGCTTTGTTTTTGCCTTTTACGCGGGCAAAATAAACCCCGCTGGCTACTGCCCTACCCCTGGCATCTTTGCCATGCCATACCAGGTTTTGGGTGCCGGCGCCCAGCATGCCATCGTACAAATTGCATACCTTTTGCCCACGCAGATTGTAGATATCCACCTTCAGATTTTGGGCACTGGGATTGTGGAACATGATGGTAGTGCTGGGGTTGAAGGGATTCGGATATACCTTCAGTCCGCTAAAAACAGGTTGCACCACGTTTACGTTTGATACAGGATAGTTAAATACATCGATAAAACCGAAGTAGGTACCCGCTTCGCTGGGCTGGTAATGGTAAACGGCGGTATCGCTAATGTGCAAGGGTTCACCATCCATTACAAAGCGCAATATCCAGTCGCTGGGCACGTTTTGCGTATCAAAGCTGAAATCTACCGGGCTATCATCCGGCACTTCGAGGGTAAAATGGAAGCGCATAAACTGCTCGCCAGAACCGCTGAAATCTGCCCGGTATTCTTCCTGCAATACGAAGATGGGGTTTCCTTCATCATCGAGGGGTTCCAGATAGCAGGCAATGCCGTCAAAAAGCTCTTTTTCCGGTGCTTTAGGCATGTCCACCCGGAAATCTATATTGTCGCTGCCCAGAGGGCTGGCACCAAAGCTAAAGCTATCTTTATCTATTCCTTCCGCCGTCACTTTTACCGTCCAGTAAGGAGCAGGCGGGGTAATGGAAGGCGCTTCGTAATAGGGGAAGAAATTCAGCTCCAGATTCACCTCGGCGGGGGCATAGCTACAGATATAGAAGGATTCGTATGGCTGAATCTCATTTACCAGGTGATAGCTGCCTTCGCGATATACGTAAATGGCACGGGAAACAAGCTTTTGGTCTATTATTTCGCTGAACTTATAGGCCTTTCCGTTTACGAAATAACGCAGAGATTTGATGTCGTAAATGCAGAAGTGCGGATTTGCCACCAGGTTCCAACCAGGCTGTAATGGCAGGCTGATCTGGTCTCTCAATACACCCGCAGAGGTACTGGTAAATAGATAATCTGTACCATTGATAAAGAGCGGGGTATTGAAGGCAAAGTCGTTTTCTTCCAGCCATTGCTCTGCTTCCCAGGCATAGCCGAGAGCACCGCTGCCAAAGACTTCCTCAATACTAAGCCCCGCATTGGTATAAGGGTTGCTTACGGTAGCCCAGCCGGGATCGAAATAGAAGAGATTCGTTTTGGGTACCAGGGCAAGGGTGTGGGGAGAGGGATGAGTATTTACCTGCCCGTCTGCGGCGTTTATCTGTATCATTACCTTGCTCTTGGGCATATCGATAACCTGCGGCAGGATATAGCTATAGGAGCTGATATTGGGGGGCACGTTTTCTAATATGCTCAAGGAATCAGTCTCGTTTTTTATATAAAGGCTAAAGTTATCAATCAGGAAGCTATTTTGGAAATTGAAGCCGAAGTGAATGGCTTCGCCGCCCTGATATACCCTGTTGTCCATAAGAACATGGCTTACCGCCGGCTGCAGGTTGCCCCAATATAACGTCATGGTGCGGATACTGCTGCTATTTACGGAAAATTGGTAAGGGCTATCGTAAAGATCGTGCCAGGTGCCGCCATCGTAGATATAGAGCTTCTCGCTGCCACGCAGGTTTTGTCTATCGGCTTCAATCTGCAAAGGCAGGTTCAAGCGGTCGCTGCGCACACGCAAAGTCCAGGTTTTCATGCTGTTATCAACGTCGTATTCGGCTCGCATTTCGCGGGAGAGGGAGGTACCGTTATTGCCCCAATATGGCTGCCAGGAGGCTATCCAAACGTAGTTTGAGCCGGGGCTGCCTTTGGTGGTATCCCAGTAATCATCACGCTCGTCTGTAGCATAGCGGTTGCTGCCCAAAGTAAGGGTATCCGTATGCGAGCCGCTCACGGTGCTAAATATCAAATCCACCATGGGACCCAGGCAGGCTTTTTGCGGGTCATTGTGCACAAATTCAAAGCCGTCGTTGCGAATCATGCTAACGGTATAGGTGTATTGAACTCCGTCTTCCACCATAAAATCCCAATACTCATAAGAACCAGTGCCCGGAAGCAAGCTGGGGTCATCCAAATAGGAAGCGATTACCTCATAAGCGCCATTATCCGCACGGCGGTTGATATTATAGCCAGTTACCGTGGTACCCTGATTTGCCAAAGACCAGTGGATACGCACGCTGCCGGGCATTCCGTGGGCACTAAATGAAGAGATATTGGCAGGCGCAGGGGTGGTGGTTACTTCGTTTGAAAAACCGGAGTAATTGCCATTCTTATCCAAAGCGCGGATTTTGAAATAGTAATTCTGATTGTTGCTCAAGCCTGTTACGTTGATTCTCTCACAGGCTTGGGAGGCGAGCATGGCGTTATTTGCGCGGGTAAAGGTTTGGTAATTGTCCTCGGTAATCGGCTGGGTGGCATATTGGATTTCGTAGGTCTCAAAATCGTATGCGTCGCTGCGCTGCCAGCCGAGAGTAACGTAATACATGGAACTGTTTTTGATAGTAAGCTCTTCGGGTGTGGTGGGGGGAACGCCATCGTCCATGGCAAAGAGGTCGTCATAAAGCTCATTCAGGTCGTTGCGCCAACGGCTGTAATATGCCCGCACATTGGTAAAGAGATTATCAAAATCCCATTTGCCTTCCGCCTCGTTCCAGCCATAAAACCAATGATATACGTTTAGGGTTTCGTCATAAGCATTGGGAAGTTCGTCCATTTCAATATGGAAAAAAGGCTCGAAGCTATCGTAATCGTTCCAGCTGCTAAGGGTGTAAAGCATTTGATAGTTTTGTGAATAAGCCGGCAGGTCGATGGCGTCATTTACAGGATAGGAATGCTCGCCATCGTCAAAGATAAAATCGTGAATGCTGTAATTTACCGAGTAATACTGGTTTAGATATACGTCTTCGTGTGTGCCGTAGGTATTGGCAGGGATCATCAAGTGATTTCCCTTGTGGATGAGGTCTTTTTTCAGGCTGCTGAGATCGCGGATGGGCAGGTTTGGGCACAGCTTGTTATTTCCCGCCGAAATCTGGTTATCCGTATAACCCACGTGGCGATCCCAGTCGTAAGAATGCACCTGGAAAGAAAACTCGCGCTTGCCCGTCTGCGAGCGGATGAGATCGGCAAAACGGGTGTAGGCAGAATTGAAAGGGTGGCTCGTAACACGGGTGGGGTCGGAAAGGGATTTTGTATTTGTATAACTACCAATGTTTGTCCATTTTACCTCGCGTCCGGTGCCGGAGATGAGCAAAAACATGGCATCCCATTCGTTGAAGCAATCGTAGCTTACTATGGGGGTGGGAAAGTCGTCATTCGGGTGCGGGGCGGTTACGATGATCGGGCGAGTGGCATCCGGGGAATATATGTATAAACCCCAAGCGTAATCGAAAGCGCCATCTTCATCATCGTAAGGGTCATCCGGCGTGCCATTATCATCATAATAGCTCATATCCGGCAATTCACGCAACATGTAATAAGTGCGGTTATTATCCGTATTATGAAACTCCACTGCCTGATAAGGGAAGCCAGCTTGAGTAATCGCCGCTTGCGCCTGATCCAATTCGCCCAAAAGGAAGAGATCCACGATGTTTCCCCATTGATTTAGCTGGGAATTGGTGGGCGTGCGGTAATTGCCAAAACCGTTGGTCTGGCGGTCGTAAGGTGCATAAAGGTTGTAATCCTGAATGGCGATGCCTTCCGCGATGTGGGAAATCCAATTGTCGTATTGACAAGCCGGTTCACTGCCGATTAGAAACTTCTCCATGGAGCCGGTTTCTACAATATGCGCAGAAAGGCTAAATGCAATAAGCGCTATTGCAATATAGAGCAGGTATTTTTTCATCATAACTCCTGTATCTATTAAAAAATTATTAGAATTCAATATATAGAACAAGGTGAATAAAAAGCATTTTCCCGTCAAGCATTTTTTTATTTAGCAGCCAAGATTTATTTAAAGCCCAATTTTCTTTTGCTGTCTATTAGTGTCTTAAAGGCAAAAGACACTGTATAGCCGCCCTCATGATGCCCTCGCCTCTCCCCGCAAATTCTGGGGAGGCACGAGGGCATTGCGAGGGAGAGAATAGAGCCAGCCTTTGGATGCCAATGAATAATGAAGGCATAGTTTGCTGCGTAAATCCCCATTTAAATAAGGACAGTTTCAATATGTCGAATACACTTGCTTATGCCATAGGTGCATTGTTTTCAAGGGATCATGATTTCAGTGATATAATGGCGATTCAGCAAACAAAATAGCGCGATAATTGATATATATTATTGCCTGTATAGCAGCATATTAAGAAAGTGAAATCACAATATTTTCTGGGAATGCCTGTATTATATTTAGCTACAGCCATGTTTATCAAGGCAGAGGGGTTCTCATTAAAATAATTAAAGCGATTCTTAAAATTATTAAGATTTAGCTTGACATTATATCAAGATTATTTATCTTGTCCTCAATATGAATGAGGTAAGAAATATGAATCTGGCAAATTGCCCGATATGTAAACAAGAACTACTGGTAAAGGAATACCACTGTCCCGCTTGCGAAGTAAGCTTCAAAGGCTCTTTTAGCCGCAACTGGCTGGAAGGTTTTAGTGCTTCGCAACTGGAGTTTATCAAGCTGTTTCTCCTGGTACAGGGAAACTTGAAGGAATTGCAAAAACGTTTGGGGATTTCGTATCCCACAGTAAAAAGCAGATTGGGCGAGATTATTTCCATTATCAGCCGCGAATATCAGCCGGAAGATGATTTTGGGGATATCTTAAGCGATCTGGAAACTGGCTTTATCGATGTGGATGAAGCCATTGATATGATTCAAAGAAGGAGAGAATCATGAAGAAGTACACACTTAACAAAAGTTGGGGACTGAATGAGATCAGCCGCATCAGGATTACAAACGAGATGGCACCTCTTACCATCTCATCTGCGCCGGCAAACGAGCTGTTTCTGGAAGCGCTTATCAGCACCGAAACAGAGGTGGATCTAAATCTTGAAGAGCTTGTATTAGCTGAAAGAAACGGTAATGAATTAAAGCTGGAACTTATGGAATTGCCTTTTAGCAAACTGAAACACAAGAAGAGCATGCTAATGATCGTAGTTCCCGAAGAGCTTTATATCAAAGTAGATACCGAGAATATGCCGCTGAGTATCTACGGTCTGGAAAACGATCTGGATATCGAAAGTGAAAATGCGCCGGTAAGCATCAAATCCTGTACCGGTAAGCTAAAGCTGGAGGGTGAAAACGGTCCGCTTTCGCTTATGCGTCACATAGGAAATATCGATCTCACAGTAGAGAATGGACCAGTGGTGGCGGAAGATATATCCGGCGACAAGCTAAAAGTAGAGAGCGAAAACGCTCCTTTGCGCTTTAGGCTGGCAGAGTACAAGCAGGTGGATATAGAAAGCGAAAACGGTCCTATCTCCTACGAAACCCTGCCCGTGGAAGGCGGAGATTACAGTTTTGCCTCCGAAAACGGCATGATACACCTTATTCTGCCCCTCAGCTTCACCTTTTCTTTAACGGCAAAAAGCGAGAGCGGCAGGCTGAAATCCAAGCTGGATGATAGTGTAGCGCACGAGGATGGCGTTTTTAAGATAGAACGTCTTCAGGATTCCCTCAAGCCCACGCGGATACGCATCGAAACCGAAAATGGCTTGATCCGCCTGAATAGCGATGGACGCATCGATCTGGATTTCCTCAAGAATATGCTGGAGAATGTAAAGGATTCTCTGGCTAAGGTAGAATCTCAAATTGACGCCGAAAAGATGCGGGACTTGGTGAACAAGCTAAGCGGTACGCTGCGTTCGGTAAGCACCTACATCCGGGATGAAAAGACCAAAGCGCGGATTTTGGAAAACATCGAAAAGATAAAAAGCAGCATTCAGGATTATGATTTCAAAGAAAAGACCGGCAATGTGCAAAGCAAAGTGGAAGAGCTGGGTAGCGAGATTTATGAGAATCTCAAAGAAGGCTTGCGCAACGTAAAAGCGGAGTTTGATGATCTGAGATATGAACACTTAAATACCGATGCACTCAAAGACTATGTGCTAAAGGTGGTTAATTCTCCTTATATAAAGCCCTATCTGGGTGCAGCAAAAAAGCACATTGAAAACGAGGAGATTGCCGAGCGCAGTCGTCTGAAAATATTGGAGATGCTGGAAGCGGGTAAGATCAGCAGCGAGGAAGCAGAGCGCCTTTTGCAGGCTATCAGCAAAGAATAATCTTGACATTATCCGCCTGATAAAAAGTCTGGCGAATACTGCGGTCGGGATGTAGCGCAGTCCGGTTAGCGCGCTCGGTTCGGGACCGAGAAGTCGGAGGTTCAAATCCTCTCATCCCGACCATGTTTCTCATGGTCTTTGTCTCGTCTTACTTCGCCTTAATGGCGGCTTTTCTTTGATCCGGAGCTTGCTTTTTCATTAAAGCGCTCCATAATGGGCTACCCCCTTACTCATAGTGCAGTTTCAGGATATCAATGGTGCAACAGAGCAAATCCACCGAGCGTAAAAGCGGCTTCCGCTACTACTTCCGCCTTCTGTATCCTTTCGTAAAGAAGGATAGCGGACTCCTATTCTTTGGACTTTTTGCCATGCTGATCACCTCCTCGCTGCGGCTTATCGATCCCCTTATCCTGGCGCATATTATCGATAAAAGCATACCAAATAAGGACATGCTGGATATGCTGCGCTATGGCGGCTTCTTTGTAATCGTGGTGCTCTTTTCGGGGCTTCTCTCTTATTTACAGATCGTGCTACTCAGCCGCCTGGGTATCAAGATTATCACCAATTTCAAGGGCGAGGTATTTAAGCACCTGCTCATGCTGCCCGTGCCGTGGTTCAATAAACAGCCGGTGGGCGAACTCATCGCCCGTGTGGAAAGCGATAGCGAGCGCGTAAAAGCGCTATTTAGCCACCTCAGCATCATGATCATCGGCAATCTGCTCTTCTTTGTGGGCATCTTTGTGGTGCTCTTTATCCGGGATTGGCAAACAACCGTCTATATCATTCCCATTATAGCTGTTAGCATCGTAAGCTATGCCTTCCTCTTCCGCTTTATCTCAAAGTTCTTTCGCCAAATCCGTGAGAAATATGCCATCATCACCGCCAAGATAACGGACTATGTGCAAGGCATGCAGATGATTCAGGCTTTGAACCAGCAAAAGCGCATCATCCGCGATCTGGAAACCGCCAGCTTGGATAAGCGCCGGCTGGAAACCCGCACTTCCTTCATCGAATATGGCTTTCAGGGTCTTTTTATGCTTGTGTTTGAAGTGTTATTTGTGGTGATAGTGCTGTGGCTCACGGCGCCCAAGATTCTTGCGGGAATCAGCACCTTGGGCACCTTAATCGTTTTCATTCAATACATAAACCGCATGGTCTGGCCGCTAATGCACCTTTCGGAAAACGTAATTCAGATGCAGCGCAGCTTTGTATCGCTAAAGCGCGTGCTGGAACTTACCGATTTGCCTACCGAAGCGGAGAACTTCAGCGGCAATAGCAGCCCTGTATTCCAGAGCGAAATCCGCTTTGAAAACTTAAGCTTTGCCTATAACGACGAGGATTGGGTGCTTAAAGACATCTCTTTTAGTATCTCCAAAGGTAGCAAGATAGCCCTGGTGGGACCCTCCGGCAGCGGAAAAACCACGGTGGTAAGCCTGCTTTGTGCCTTCTATCAGGAGCAGCGCGGGCAGATACTCATCGATGGCACGCCTATTCAGGAATTGGATTACCGTGCCTGGCGCAGCAAGATTGGGCTTATCCTGCAAGACATCTTCCTCTTCCCCGGCTCGATATTGGAAAACGTTCGCGTATATAACGATAGCGTAAGCGAAGAAGCAGTGCACAGAGCGATACAAGTAGTGCAGATGGAAGACTTTGTAAAGGAATTGCCAGCGGGTATCCACTCCGAGCTTGCTGAACGCGGACAGAATATCTCGCAGGGCGAGAAACAGCTTCTTTCCTTTGCACGGGCGCTGGCGTTTGAAAATGAGTTCATCATTATGGACGAAGCCACCGCCTCTATCGACCCTCAAACCGAGGCGAAGATACAGCGCACCATGAAGGAGGTATTTGCCGGCAAAACCGCCCTGGTAGTGGCACATCGCCTTACCTCCGTGTTGGATGCAGACGAGATTCTGTACTTCAGCGAAGGGCGCATTTTGGCACGCGGCACGCACAAAGAGCTAATGCAAAAGAGCACTGAATATCGCAAGCTGGTGGAATTGCAGCTGATGGGAGCGGAACATGAATAAGCATATCCGCTGGATTATCGACCAATACCACGTGCAATGGCCATTTGTGGTGATTATGGTGCTCTTTACCCTCATCTCCTCTGCGGTTTCCATCGCCTACCCTTACGCTTTTAAGCGCATGATCGACCTTTTGGGCAATATTTTAGCTACTCCGGAGCTTTTCCCCGAGCCCATGCGCGAGGTAGGCAAAATCCTCTGGTTTTTCATGGCGATTGGCTTTGCGCAATTCATCACCGGCTTTTACCCCAGCGTGCGTGCTTGGGTAAATCTGCGTTTTGAACACTCCCTGCGCATGCGTTATTTCAAAGATATCGTAACTAAAGACTTCCGCTTTTTCCAGCATTACCGCACCGGCGATATTGTTACCCGTTTGACGGACGACATTTCGGACTATCCCAAAATCTCCTGGTTCCTCTGTAGCGGCATCTTCCGCGCCTTCAATTCCTTTTCCATGATCCTCTTTTCGCTCATCGTGATGGCGAGCATCAATTGGAAGCTTTGCCTTTTCTCCATCGCTCCTCTCCCCCTCATGATGGCAGTGTATTACTTCACCTCGGAAAGGGTTTATACTAATTTTGACCGCAATCAAGCCGCCATTTCGGATATAAATAGCCAGCTCGAAAAAAGCTTCTCCGGCATCCGCATTGTAAAGTCTTTTGTAAGTGAAGAGAAGTATAACCGCTTTTTCGACATCGCCTTAGCAAACCGTTTCAAAACCGAAATGAGCATGGTAAAACTGGACGCCCTACTGGACCTCATCTTTCAATATATCGATTATTTCGCCCAGATTGGCGTAATCCTTTTTGGCGGCTATATGGCGGTAACGGATGAGATTAGCGTGGGCACCTTCTTCCTCTTTTACACCTATTTATCCATGATGATCTACCCGCTTTTGGATTTGCCGCAGCTTTTTGTTTCCGGCAAACAAGCCTTCGTAAATATCGACCGTTTAGAAGAAATGCAAGCCTTCCCCACTTTCAACAAAGATGAAGAAAGCGGCATCCCGATTACGCACTTTGAGCGCCTGGAATTTGAGCAGGTTTCTTTCCAATATCCAAGCAAAGAGGAAGCTGTGCTCAAAGAACTTAGCTTTACCCTTGCCCAGGGCGAGAGACTGCTGATACTGGGCGCCACCGGCATCGGTAAAAGCACCGTGGCAAACCTCACCCTGGGGCTATTACACCCGGATGCCGGAGAGATCAGCGTAAATGGACATAAACTCAAGGATTTGAACCTCTTTTGCTTGCGCAATATGCTGGCAGCCGTGCCGCAGGAACCCTCGCTCTTTAGCGGCACGATACAGGAAAACGTAATGCTGGGCAATACCCAAGCCACGGAAGCGGAATACCGCCAAGCACTTAAGAGCTCGCAATTGCAACAGGAAGTTGATGGCTTCCCCCTGGGCGATCAAACCCGCGTGGGCAATCGCGGTTTGGATGTATCCGGCGGGCAAAAACAGCGCATTACCATCGCCCGCGCTTTGATCAAGAATCCCGAACTCCTAATCCTGGATGATATTACCGCCTCGCTGGATGCCGAAAACGAAGAAAAGCTCTGGCTGGCAATTGATAAGCACTATCCGGATACCGCCGCCATCGTAATCTCCCATCGCATTTCCACCCTACACTATGTGGATAGAGTATTGTATCTGGATTCACAAGGGCGCGGACATCTGGGCACGCACGCTGAACTGGTGTTTCAAAACAAAGAATACCACGACTTTTTGCATGAACACTTAAGGAATTGAAAATGGAGAATGGTAAATTGAAGATTGGGTTGAGCGCTGCGCAGGTCTTTCGTTCATAATTCCGGGTGTTTTTACCCCTTAAATCAAATAATTGTATTGAGTTAAAACATTCCTATTTGCATTTACTGTGAATAGCATTATCCTATCTTTTGTGAATGCATCCAGCAAAATATTATGGTTATTTGCTGATTACACTCACAATATATCAGGTAAGGAGCCAAGATGAGTTTGATTCCAAGAAGCATATTTGCCGATCTCGAAAGGGAGTTTTTTGGCGGGAAAGCCTTGATCGTAATGGGACCCAGGCAGAGCGGTAAAACTACCCTAATCAATATGTTGCGCCAAAGATTCAGCGACCGGAAATGCTTGTACTTAAATGCGGATGATCCTTTTGTGCGAAACCAATGGCAAGACCCCAGTTTGGCAGAAATCAAGCGGATTATTGCCGATAACGAGCTGGTAATCATCGATGAAGCGCAGAGAATCAAGAATATCGGCATCAATATCAAGATGATTGTGGATGAAATCCCCCAGGTGCAAGTGCTTGCCACAGGCTCCAGTTCCTTTGAGCTTTCCAATGCGATCAATGAACCTCTCACCGGCAGAAAATACGAGTATTCCCTTTATCCGCTTAGTTATGTGGAAATGTGTGAACACCACGGCTTTTGGGAAGAGCGTAAAGCTCTGGAAGGCAGGGTGATATATGGCTACTATCCGGAGGTAGTTACCAGTAATGGCAAAGAAAAACGAATCCTGAAAGAATTGGCAGATAACTATTTATATCGTGATATATATTCCTTGGAACAGATCAATAAACCCCGGCTTTTGGAAAACCTCGTGCAGGCTTTGGCTTTGCAGGTGAGCCGGGAAGTGAGTGTGAATGAATTATCCCAGCTTTTAGGTGCAGACCGCGCCACCATAGATAAATACCTATCTCTATTGGAAAAAGCTTATGTAATCTACAAGTTGCCAGCACTCAGCCGAAATCACCGTAATGAGATAAAAAAGAGCCGCAAGTATTACTTTTGGGATAACGGGATTTTGAACGCTATTTTGGGTAATTTCAATGAATTAGCCCAGCGAGCCGATGCCGGAGCCTTGTGGGAAAACTTCATAATCAGCGAAAGGATAAAAGCTTGCAAAAACGCTTTTCGGGGTTCCAGATTCTATTTTTGGCGCAGCGTTCAAATGCAAGAGATCGACTTTGTGGAAGAGGAATCTGCCGCTTTTTGGGCTGCTGAAATCAAACTTAATCCCAAACGCCGGGTAAGAATACCCAAAAGCTTTGCGGATAATTATGCGCCGCAAGGTTTTGAAACGGTAAATCTGGATTCTTTTTATGAATTTGTAATGCGGGGACTGTAAAGAAGTGGTTTAACTATCCACGAAACACCATTTTTCACAAAAACATTGACAAAAGCCCGCCCTTTCTAAAAGGTGCCAAATACCTATAACTATATAATAACCTGGAGGTTACATGAGTTACCGAGTACTTGCGATCAATCCTGGAAGCACATCCACCAAGATCGCCGTTTACGAAGATCAAAACCCCTTATTTGAAAAAACCCTCAGACACGATCCTGCAGAACTGGATAAATATGGCGGGATTATAGAACAATATGACTTCCGCAAAGATTTAGTTTTGGAAGCCATGCGTGAAAACTCCGTTGACCCCAATACCCTCAATGCCGTAGTGGGCAGAGGCGGACTCTTGCGCGCCGTATCTGGCGGCACCATGAAGATATCCGAGCCGCTTTTGCGCGATCTGAAAGACCCCGCCCTTTGGGGACGCATCCACGCATCCAATTTAGGCGCCTTTATAGCCAACGCCATAGCGCAGGAACTAAAGATCCCCGGCTTCATCGTTGACCCCGTAGTAGTTGACGAATTCGAGGATATTGCCCGCATTTCCGGCATTCCCGAAATTGAGCGCAAGAGCCTTTTCCATGCGCTTAATATCCGCTATATCAGCCGTTTACTCGCCAAAGAAATGGGTAAAATGCCCGAAGAAGCCAATCAGATTGGCGTACACATGGGCGGCGGCATCTCTGTAGCTGCCATCAAAGCCGGACGCGTGGTGGATGTAAATAACGCCCTTTTGGGGATGGGACCCTTCTCTCCGCAACGCGCTGGCGCATTGCCTATTGGCGACCTTCTTGACCTCGCATATAGCGGATATTACACCAAAAAAGAGCTTGCCACCTACCTCAGCAAAACCGGCGGTCTCCTCGCTTATCTGGGCACCGATAGCGGCATTGAGGTGGATGAGCGCATCCAAGCCGGCGATAAAAAAGCCGAACTTATATTGCAAGCCATGTGCTATCAGGTAGCCAAGGAAATCGGCGCCTCTGCCACAGTTTTGGGCGGCAAAGTGGATGCCATCTTCCTCTCCGGCGGTCTAGTATACAATAGCCGCATCGTGGAAGAAATCCGTGCCCGCGTGGGCTTTATCGCACCCTTAAAGCTTTTCCCCGGCGAAAAAGAAATGGAAGCCTTGGGGCAAGCCGGCATCCGTGTACTCACCGGAGCCGAAGCCGCCATGGATTACCCTTACGAATAAAACTTAATTTACGAGCCGGAGCCTCACACAAGGTTCCGGCTTCTTTCTGGAGCCTTTATGAAACGCCTTCTTATCCTTATAGCCCTGTGCATAGTTATCCCGCTGGCTGCCGATAACTGGAATCTATTTGTATATATGGCAGCGGATAACAACCTCAGTTTCAATGCCAAACGGCAGATTAACGAAATGGAGGCGGTAGCCCAAGCTGCCGGGCTGAATATCATCCTACAGGCAGATTTCCCCGAAGGCGCTAAACGCTACCAGATAAAGCAAGACTATTTTCCTAACATGATCACTTCCCTCGTGCTGCAAAACATGGGCTATATTGATAGCGGCAATTGGCAAAACCTGCAGGATTTTCTGAAATGGGGACGCAAGAAATACCCCGCCCAGCGCAATATGCTGGTGATCTGGGGGCACGGCAATAGCTGGTTCAAAGAAGGCGAGAAATGGGTAGCTACAGATAATAGCTCTGGCAATGCTATCGGTGTGGCAAATAAAGATTTACAGAATGCGCTAAGCGACACCGGACATTGGGACATCCTGCTTTTTGACGCTTGCAGCATGCAAAGCCTGGAAGTGCTTAGCGAAGTGAAAGACTATTGCAGCTACGTAATCGGCTCCGAAGACCTACTCCCCGCCAGCGGCTTCCCCTACGGCAGCATCATCCCCATTTTGAATCAAAATCCGGCACAAATCGCCGCCCAAATCCCTCCGCTATTTCGCGAAAGCTACCTCCCCGGCGGGATTTACAACCCCTATACCGGCTATCTTCCCACCACCTGCTCCAGCATCGCCATGGCAGATTTTCCAGCATTTATAAACCACTGGAAGGTGTTTTGCCGCAGCCTGCGCAGCGATCTCGATAGTCTTTTGGGACTGCGCAAAAAGCTCTTTGAGATGAACGACGGCTTGGCAGATATCGATATGCGGCAGTTTTTGCTGGCGTGCACAGATGCCGGTTTTGCCGGTGCAAATGAGATGCTAAATCATTGGAATAGCATGGTAGTAGCCTCTACTTTCACTAGCCAGGAAGATCTGCAAAATATCGGCACTGCTGCCCTTTGGTTTCCCACTCTCCGCTCGGCTTACGACACCATGTATTTCAAATATCTCTGGCTGGATTTTTGCACCACCGGCTGGCTGGGTACCTTAAAACGCATCTTTGAAGATGAGCGCCTGCCCCATCAGCCAATGCCTACAAACATTCGGGTCTGGGGAGATAAGATAATGGTAGATTTGCAAATAGGGCGCCATGCGGATTCTTTGTATTGCCGGGTGGATATTGGCGATAAAGAATACTATTTCTACCCTGAAGCCTATAAAACTTCGTTTAGCATCGTCTTACCCTTGCCAAGCCCGTATTCATACGTCTATTTCCGCAGTTTCGACGAAGCAGGCAATTCCCCTCACTCTTACGCGATTTTGCCTTACGATTACCATCCGCAGCCCCTAAATCTAAGGGTTTTCCCCAATCCCAGCCGCCAAGGCATCGCAGCCAAAGCCCTGTGGCACAGTGGAGAACAACCTCAATGCGTTGTAGAAGTGTATAACCTCAAAGGTCAGCTTATTTTCAAAGAAAAAGCACCACAGGCACTCCCCTCCGGAATCCTGGAACTATATAGCCTGGATGGCTTTAAACGCCTGGACAAAGGTAAATATCTCTTGCGGATAGATTTGGGCAAAAAGAAGCTGCAAGCCAAATTCTCAATTTTATGATATACAGTGAATTGAAGGACATGTGGATAAGATGTGGATAACTAAAACCCAGATTTTTAACCGGATGACTATCCTATTCAATTTAATGCACTTAACTCCGCTTACTTATCCACAGCTTTTTGTGGATAACTGCATATCCGGCTGATATTCAAGGAACTAAAATGGCAAATCCAAGCATAGTCATCTCCAAAACCAAGCTAAGTAATCTGGCAAAACTAAAACAGAAGAAATACCGCAATAGCGAAAAACGGCTCATCCTCGAAGGACCTAGATTGATGCAGCAGCTTGCCCAATATCAGGTTTTTCCTCTTGAGCTGTATTACACGGTATGGCAAGATTTCTTAAGCTCTTTTACCTGTCCCCTATATCAGGTGCAAGAGCGTGATATGCTTCGCCTTACGGATACCGATAGTGCTCCGCAAATCGCCGGACTCTACCCCTTGCCTTCCATGCACCAAAAGCCTTTTCAACGTGCCTTATACCTTGATGGCGTAAAGGATCCCGGCAATATGGGCACCATCTTCCGCCTTGCCGCCGCCTTTGATATTCAGCAAATCCTGCTTTCGCCGGATTGTTGCGAAGTAAATAATCCCAAAGTGATCCGCGCTTCCTTGGGAGCGGTGTATCAGGTGCCATTTACCGTGGTGGCTTACGAAGATTTATTTAAGATGCCGGCTGCCAAAATCTCACTTGATATGCAAGGCGCCACCCCCTTAAAAGAGTTCCGCCCGCCGGAAATCCCGGCAATTTACATCCTGGGCGGCGAAGCAAACGGCATCGGCGACGAGCTTCTCAATGCTTCAGAATTGCGCCTGAAAATCGAGATGGCAGAGGGCATGGAATCGCTGAATGTGGGGGTAGCGTGTGGGATATTGTGCCATTATTTGTATGTAAACAAATGTTTTATTTCAAATCCTTGAGAGTTTTGTAAAGTTCGTTGATCTGCGAGTAGGAAAAGTGTTCGTTTGCTGCTCTTGGTTTGCTGTTCAGATCAGCCGCATTTCTCAAAGCAATTTCAAGCTTGGGCGATAGCAGATCATACAGTTTTCTTGCATAATCCTCAGTTTTCTCATAGTCTTTAAGGTACTTTTGAAGCTGTTTTTCTGCTGCTTCGCATTTACTTAAAAGACCATCTGTTTTAAGGAAATGCAGCAAAAACCAAAACTCTATGCAGGGGCGAGATTCGATGATGTATAAACGCCCTTGTGCATTTTTGTGCTTTAGTAGTCTATCTTTTCGTTTATTATAATCATCTATCTTATTCTGAGCGTAGCAAGTATCCATATCTTTTACATAAAAGATTAAGTCATAAGGCATTGCATCCACGCTCAGATCCAGATCGTTTTTGATCCTTTCAAACACTTTTTCGTAAGCATCACTATGCCCGTGCTTTGGCTCAATCCGAAATCTATTATTCTTACCCTTATTTAGCTGCATTTTGATGCTATCTAAATAGTAGCGTTCGGTTGTGCCGTCACAGATGACCAGAATAGTTTTAGCTAATTTTTTAGCGTTGTGTTTTCTTTTTATGTGCATCTTTATCGCCCCTTAAACTACACCAACATCGGGCTTTCCGCCAATCTGACCTTTCATAAAGAGTTTATCAAGAGCGTGTTCTTTGCGTACAGGATAATCTGACACATTAGTGAGTTCGGTGCTTCCATCTGGTAAACGGTCTGTGATGAAAACCGTATCGCGGCGGAGTAAATGTTTTTGATTTAATAATGTGACATTATGGGAAGTAAAGATCAATTGGCTTTCTTTGGAGTGTTTAAAGAATAGCAATATAAATAGTTCCAGAAGATCAATGTGTAAGGAATTATCTATCTCATCTATAGAAATTATAGTATTCATTTTTAAGGTCGCCTGCAACTGAATAGAAAGAGCAAAGAATCGTTGAGTGCCCATCGATTCATCGAATGCATTAAGAATGAAATCTCCATCCTCAACCTCGTGCAGAAAGCTCATTCTTTTAGCATGAGTATTCGCTCCTTTTTTAATCTCATCAAAATCGGCTATAAATAGATGTTTCAAAGAATCAGGAACGTGACTGAAAAGGACGATAAGCTCCTCAAATATGATGTCTCTTATATGAAAATCAGCCATTTGCAATATGGATAAATAGAAATCTTTGTTCTTCTGAATATTTCCATAATTCGCTGAATAGTATTTGTTCAAAGCAGTGCCAGGAGTAAATATTGGCAATTGAGTAAGCCTAAACCACTCATGAGCCTTCTGTATCGCGCCATGGTCTTCAACACCGCTGATAGCAGCCAAAATAGCTTGATTCCCGATCACTATTTGAAGGTTTTCTCTCAAGACTTTTTTATAGCTTTTATCCGTCCATTTATAGCGATATCGATCTATGGCTGGATCGTATTGCCGGTGAAAAACGTTTGCTTTGAAGCCTTTGGGATAGTGCGACAAAGATTCTTTCAGGATTCTGTCATTATTTAATACCAATTCATATACATAGCAGACGCCCTGATGATAAAACTCAATTTCAAAACTACTGTTTTTATCCGTATCTAAGGCAAACGGCGATAAACCAATCGGATTATTTTTATTGGTTTGCGGGGATACTACCAGGTTTCTCAGGAAGTCCAAGGCTAAGAGTATATTCGTTTTTCCCGAAGCATTGGCACCATAGATCATCGCCATTTTTAGGATTCGCAGCTTGGGTTTGGGAATCTCCATTACCAGGTGCTCTTCCAGGTGCGTATCGCTGGTAGCGCGAAAATCCAGGCAAATCTTATTGCGGATGGAGCGGAAGTTTTCCACACTAAAAGATATAATCATGGTTTCTCCTTATTTACAGATAATCTCTATTTAATGACAAGTTATTCGATATTGGATTATTGTCAAGCTGTTTTTGCAGTTTATCTGCATTTATTAGGCTTCCTCGGCGATTTATCGTGTAAGGCACGGTTTATTTAGCGAAGAAATATGCACGATAAAATGGGCACTTGTTCAAACATGACGGGCACGTAAGAAAATCGTAATTTAAAACAGAAATTCTGAAAATCAAACCTTCGCTATTTTATAAACGAAAGGCAAGAAGGTATCCGTGATGTCCAAACATGCACTCCGAGCGGAGTTCCGTAGGAACGGCATTTTAGATAGCCCAGGGTGTTCGCAGCCAAATATGAGCTTGCTTGCTATTTGGCGAGATAAACTCTGGGAAAAGGGTGTAAGATTTTGAAATGTACTTTTTTATCCCCAACCCCCTCCCCCTTTGGTGCACAAAATCCAGATTTTGTGCACCAAAGGGGGAGGGGGTTGGGGTTTTATTTCATTATTTAACCGCTTACATATACCCAGGGTGATCTTTCCCAAAACTCGCAAGCTCGTTTTGCTCAATAACACCCTGGGCTATCTAAACCACTGTCCCTGACGGGACAAGACAGGCAGAATAACCTCATTTCGGGAAATAATTGCATCCAATAAAATTGATGGCTGCCCACCATATTTGAAAGTGAGCCACAAAAAATGTGGCTTAGCTCCGGAAGAGTGGCTCAATTTAAATCGGAAAGGTGGCTCATTTTCCGCACACACATGGCTAAATATGCGTAGGAATACTCACTATTTAAGCTGTCACTCTATTTCCTCCCTCGCAATGCCCTCGCCTCTACCCAGAAAAAGTGGGGAGAGAGGACGGCATTGCGAGGGAAAGACACGGGTAAGGATTGCAAGAACTTGCAAAATCATTGACAGAAAATGCGCCCCACAAAATATATAGCTATAATGAATATTTATGGCACTATAAACGCCTATATGATTGATAAATACAGATATAGCTTTTTGGCAAAACGGGAGATATGAACAAAGATTTTTTGCGTCCGCTCTTGATTGTAGCAGCTGCCGCCATCTTGGTGGGACTCATTGCGCTCATCATCCCAGCTTGGGAAAATGACTTCTTTCCGATCCGGAAAATGCCTTGGTTTTCGGCGTTAAAACCGGACGCAGCTGCCGCTACGGACACTCTGCAACAGGATATTGAGAAGCTGGAACACGCCACCACGGCGCTTTCGCCTTTCTTGCAAAAGATGGCGGGGCTGCCCGTTTTGGAAGGCAAAGAGGGCTTGATCTCCCTTCGCCGCAGCCGCCATACCCAGAAATTGCGCATTGCCTATTATAGCGATTCCACCATTGAGGGCGATCTCATTACCGCATATCTAAGGCATGAATTGCAAAGCGTTTACGGCGGCAAAGGCGTGGGCATGATGCCGATTACCTCCATTGTAGCTGGCTTTCGGCAAACCATACGCCACACTTTCTCCAAAAATTGGGAAAGCATCTCTTTTATGACTCCCGGACAAAGCGAGCTATCCCTTGGTATTACAGGCTTTTGCTTTATCCCCCGCCCTTACTACTATACGCAAAGCAAGGTGGAAGAGGAAGTAGCCGTAGATAGCCTGGGCTTTATCGACAGCCTGCGCGTGGCGGAAGCTAACTATAAGCAAACAAAGCTCTTTGTAGATTACGACCCCTGGGTGGAATACAAAGCGGTGGATATCGCCGGTGGAGCGGGCTTTTTTGAAAGTATCCGGCTCTATTACAGCCATGCGGGGGAGGATTCCAAGGTGTATGTAGCTTACGATGGTGGGCAACGCCGCAGCTTTTGGCTAAATGCCGGTGAGAACTTACAAACCTTGGATCTCAGCGCCGGTAGTCCCATTAAAAGCATCAAACTGGAATTTCCCAGCAAGGATCCCTTGCACGTATATGGCGTTTCTTTTGATGAAGCGCGCGGCGTGTATGTGGATAACTACCCCATCCGCGGCTTCTCTGGTATGTTTTTCAGTCGTATCCATAGCGGCATCCTTGGCGAATTTCAAAAGCGATTAAAATACGATTTGTTAGTTTTACAATACGGCGAAAACGTTTCCAATAAAAACACGCGGGATTACACTTATTACCGAAAAGCCATGCAACGCACCATTGAACACATCCAGAGCGCCATGCCGGATACGCCCATTCTCTTGATAAGCGCGCACGATCGCAGCATCAAGGACGCTGGCGGCTACCGCACTTCGCCGGATATCCCCATCCTGGTAAAAGCGCAGGCAGACCTGGCAAACGACACCAATAGTGCCTTTTTCAACCTCTTTGAAGCGATGGGCGGATATAACTCCATGATTGGCTATGTGAATCAAAAACCGGCGCTGGCAAATACGGATTACACCCATTTTACGCGCCGCGGGGCAGACAGGGTGGCGCAAATGCTTTTGGACTATTTGGCGGAGGCAGATTGAAGCGGCGGCTGCCCTATATCTTCCTTATTTTGGTGCTGCTTACGCCCATGCTGATCCGGCTTTCCGGGGAAGAAACGGATGAAAATATCATGCTGCTTTACGATGAGGATTATCCGGAGGATTTGGATACTTTGGAGGAATTTATCCAAAGCTATTACCTGCTTTTGGATAGCGATAACTACCTGAAAAGTTATAAGTATATAAGCCATAGCAAGAATAAACTGCATAATGACCAGATTGCGCTGAGCCAGTTTTACCGTAAGCTTTTGGAGCTAAGAAACGGACGCCGCGAGCAGGTGGTGATATATCAAATTGGCGATTCCCACGTGCAGAGCGGCTACTTTAGCGGTACCGCCCGCAGCACTTTGCAGAAATACTTTGGTAATGCCGGGCGCGGACTCGTTTTCCCGCTAAAGGCGGCAAAAACAAATCAGCCGGATGATTATCGCATCAGCGTTTCGGGTGCCTATCAAAAGAGCGAAAAGCCGCGCAGTCTCAGCGGCTATACCCTGAAAATGGGCGAACAAAATAGTCTGGAGATCAAGACCAACAATTTCTTTAATATCGACTGCCGTTTTGACGAGGTATTGGTAATCTCCGATGGCGATTCGCAGCTTTCGCGCAAAGATAACCCCTGGAGCCGGCATTACCAGCGCGAGATTCACGGGGACTACCTGGTAGAACGCCTGCGCAAAGAAGACTATAGCAACCAGTGCAATCTAAAGCTGGGTAAGGGCTTTGAAAAGCTCTATGGGCTTTCCTTGCAACGCAGTGAAGGTGGGCTATTGTATCACTCCATGGGGGTAAATGGTGCCGGATTTTACACTTTGGCAGATGAAAGCGAGCTATTTGACCAAATCCGCATCCTGCAGCCGGATTTGATTATCGTTTCACTGGGCACAAACGACGCCATGGGCACTTACCGGGCAGACTTTGTGCGCGGCAATCTTATGCGTTTTGTAAGTAAACTAAGCGAAGCAAATCCGGAAAGCGAACTGCTTTTTACCCTGCCACCGGATTCTTACAAAGGTGGACGTCCGAATGCGGATTTGGCAAAGCTGGAAAAGGAAATAAGCGAGCTAAGCAAGGCAAAAGGCTACGCTTATTGGCAGCTTTCGGAAGTAATGGGCGGCAAAGGCAGCGTAAGTAAATGGCGCAATAACGGCATGGCTGCCAAAGACTTGCTGCATTACACCCCCAAGGGCTATATGTTGCAGGGACAGCTTTTTTATCAGGCGCTACTAAAAGGCTACAAGGATTATAGCGAAGTAAGGGAAATAAAATGACGGACAGCCTGCTAAAGATATTGGACACACTCAAATACGATATGGGCAATCCTCTGCTTTTCAATAGCAGTTTCTTCCTCTTTTTCTTTATCGTAATACTGCTTTTTTACCCCTTTATCGTAAAACGCGTGCAATTTCGCACCTGGTTTTTGCTTTTAGCCTCGCTGTATTTTTATTACAAAACCAGCGGCTTATTCATTTTGCTCCTAATCGCCACGGCTGGAATCAATTACGTTTTGGGAGCGCTTATCTACCGCAGTGATAAGAAGGGAGTAAGGCTAAGCCTCTTGATGCTAAGCCTTATCTGGAATCTGGGCACTTTGGGGTATTACAAATATACAAACTTTATCTTTGATACTATCAATAGCTTAAGTGGCGCCAGCCTGCCGAATCTGGATATCTTTTTGCCGGTGGGGATCAGCTTTTTTACCTTCCAAACCTGGAGCTACACCCTGGATGTGTATTACCGCAAGCTAAAGCCCATCCATAGCTTCAAGGATTTCGCCTTTTTCGTGGCATTTTTCCCGCAATTAGTGGCGGGACCTATCGTGCGCGCCAGCTACTTTATCCCTCAGATAAATAAGCACTTAAGCCTGGATAAAGAGACCATCGCGCGTGCCTTGGTCTTGATCTTTGCCGGTCTTTTGAAAAAAGGTGTGATTGCGGATTATCTTTCTATAAACTTCGTGGAGCGCGTCTTTGAAAACCCGGCACTCTTTTCGGGACTGGAGAGTCTTATTAGCGTATATGCTTATGCGCTACAGATTTATTGCGATTTTAGCGGATATTCGGATATCGCCATCGGCATTGCCGCTTTCTTGGGTTTTGAATTGCCCATAAACTTCAATAGTCCCTATAAAGCACAAACGATTACGGATTTTTGGCGGCGCTGGCATATCTCGCTTTCCAGCTGGCTAAGGGACTACCTCTATATCCCCCTGGGGGGCAACCGCAAAGGGAAAGTAAGAACCCATCTGAACCTTTTGGCAACCATGCTTTTGGGGGGATTGTGGCATGGTGCAAGCTGGAACTTTGTATTTTGGGGCGGTTTGCACGGGCTGGCGCTGGTTTTCGATAAATGGTGGCTAAAGCGTAAGATTATGGAATATAAAGGAGTGCGCATCCTCAGTGCGATTATCACCTTCCATTTTGTGTGCTTTACCTGGATCTTCTTTAGAAGTCCGGATTTTGGCAGCTCCTGGCAGATGATTTCCCGCATTTTCAACACTTTTAATGTGCAGCAGCTACCGGTTTGGTTTGCAGGATACCGCATTCCGGCGCTTTTGATGGTAATTGGCTTTATTGCGCATTATCTGCCAGACAATTGGGAGCGCTGGCAGGAGCGGGTATTGATGCGCCTGCCCTGGGTAGCGCAATCCCTTGTCTTAGCCTTTGTAATCTGGATACTCTTTCAGGCTAAAAGCGCTGATATTCAACCCTTTATCTACTTTCAGTTTTAGGAGGAGAAATGCTTTATTTAAAACCTGCTTTGCAGGATTATGCTTGGGGTTCCCAAACCGTGGTTCAGGATTTATTAGGGATCAAAACTCCGGAAATCATCGCCGAGATGTGGCTGGGAGCGCATCCCAAGGCGCCCTCAATGGTGGCTGGACAGCCTTTGGATAGGCTGATTGCTGCTGAGCCACAGCGTTTTGGGAAAGCAGGGAAGGGACTAAGCTATTTACTGAAGATATTGGCTGCCGAAGCACCGCTTTCCATTCAGGTGCATCCTAATAAAACTCAGGCAGAAATGGGCTGGGCACGAGAAGAAGCTGCTGGCATCCCAGTGGAAAGCCCATTTAGAAATTATCGTGATGATAACCATAAGCCGGAATTGATTATGGCACTTAGTCCCTTTGAAGCGCTTTGTGGGATAAGGGATTACCGGCAGATGGCGGAGATATGGCAGGAAATGGGGATTGGGGATTTGTTTAAGGCTTTTGCCGCTTTTTGCCAAGCGCTGGATTATGAAAGTTTTAAGGCATTATATCAGGAAATCCTCTATCAGCCGCAGCCGGAATTGGCTAAACGGCTGGCAAAGCTGAAGATAAAGGGTAAATACAGCAAAGAAATCCGCTGCGCTCAAAAGCTGCTTTCATTTTATCCGGAAGATAATTTCATACTGGCGCCTTTCATCATGAATCTGCTTTATTTAGAGCCTTTTAGCGCCATCTATCTGGATGCGGGTATCCCCCACGCCTATTTGCATGGGGCAGGGGTGGAGATCATGGCAAGCGGAGATAATGTGTTACGCGCCGGTCTTAGCCCAAAGCATATCGATAAAGCGGAATTGCTGAAGATTGTGGAATTAAAGCCTTATTTGCCAGAGATTATCCAGCCTGAAGCGGAGAATAATAAGCTCTTACGCTATCCGGTGCCGGTAAAGGATTTTAGTTTATTTAGTTGCCAAATTGATGGCAAAATGGAGCTGAATGGGCTTAAGAATCCGGCAATTGTATTGGTGTTAGAGGGAAAGCTCGAAATCAAGGGCGCTGTGGAAAACCGATACTTGTCCAAGGGTGAAGCGATAATGCTACTCCAAGAGGACATGCCGCTAAGCGCTGAAGGTGAGGGGTATTTTGTGGTGGCGATGCCGGGCAATGCAGGTGTTAGGTAGCAGGTCGCAGGTGGCAGGCGCTGCGCTCGGGGATAAGTTGCTTTGTTGTTTGGTTGATTAGTTCATAATTAGCTTAGGGCATAGGGCATAGGGCATAGAGCATAGAGCATAGGGCTGAGAGCAATCTATCCTGCGATAGCATTCGCGAAAAATAGCGTAATAATTCGCGATAATTAGTGGTAGACTCCTGTTTTCCTATAACCCAAAAAGGGCAGCCACTATGGACTGCCCCAATTTGTATCTATCAGATTAGCGTCAGCGCCTGACACTTGAGACCAGACACCTGACATCTATCAAGGCACTTACTTCATAAGTAGCATCTTACGGGTGCGGGTATCTTTCGCTGTTTTGGCAGTATAGAAATACACGCCGCTGGCTACATCGCGTCCTCTGGCATCTTTGCCATCCCAGCTAAAGCTGTGTTCGCCCTTGGGCAAATCGCCGCTGAATACTTCCTTTACCAATTGTCCTTTGGCGTTGTATATCTTCAGGCTCAACGCACCGGATTGGGGCAGGCTAAGAGCGATATTGGTATGCGGATTGAAGGGGTTCGGGTAGTTTTGCTTCAGGCTCAATCTCGCAAGCTGCGGACTGTTATTGTCGGGATTTGCCATGCTTTCGTTATTCACCTTTTGCATGTAAAGCCCCAATATCTCGGTTTTCCCGCTGCTAATACCATCTGCCCAAATCACATAAACTTCGTTATTTAGCGTTACCGCTACGGGTTCATACTGATTTTTGGGAGCATCGCAAAGCACCTGTCCATGGGGACTAAACACCATGCCATCGTGGGAATTAAGGTAATTGTAATAAATATCGCTTTCGATGGAGCTATAGTCTGTCCAGCCCAGAAATACTCCGTTATCAGCAAAGCTGGCAAGGGCGGGATTGCTTTGAGTGGAGTCTTTTTGCACGGCAAAATAGCCTAAATCTCCCCACAAGGGGCTGCCATCAAAGCCATATTTGTGCACTGCGATATCGGGCATGCCACCAACGCTTTCGCACCAGGCATATACCATGCCGTGGTTTGTAGCAGTTAGGGCGGGCAATTCCTGTTCGCGATTTCTATTTGCCAGGATCTGCCCCTCATCATCCCAAAGGCGCTCGCCATTGCGAGTCATATTTTGGGCATAATACTGGAAGCGGATGCCATCACGTTTGTCTCTCCAGATTACGTTGATCCCCTGCGGACTGCGCACTGCCATGGGCGAAAGCTGGGAAGTGGAAGTACCTTCCACACTCATGGGATTACCCTTTTCGCTAAAGCCATTAGCAGTTGTGCCATCGGGATTTACGCGTTTTGCCCAGATTGTTTCATATTCGTAGGCAGATTCCAGGCGGTGCCACATATACATATCGTCGATAAGGGCGTGCAAACGGCATTCGTTTGCCAATTCCGCACTGGAAAATATGGAGATTTCCGTGCCGTTGGGTCCCCAAAGCATATTGCCATTCTGGATTCTCTGCCCATAAACGCGGTAGAAAATCAAGAATATATCATATTGAACCCATTCCGACCAACCTACGTAAAAGGAATCGTTGTAATAGCTAATCTTGGGATTGATCTGACTTAAGGTATAGTCTTGGGTAATCTTACGACCGTCTGCCTCCCACTGGCGTTCGCCAGCAGCATTGAAAAGCTGGGCGTAGATCATGGGGTTACCTTCGCGGCTATCTTCCCAAACAATGGCAAAACCATTATCCGGGGTAATTACCACGTCTGCATTCTCTTGGTCTCCCACACCTTCCAGAGTTACGGGCATTCCGTTTACAGGAAAGCTGGTATTGCCATCTGCGCCAATAATCTGGTAATAAATGCGCTTACCTTTATTGCCAAAGCGGGTATCCTGCCATACGATAAGCACGTCATTGGCGCGCGGGTGCAGGCTGTATTGAGCCAGCGGAGCATCGCCGCTAAGCCCCCAAAATACTTCCGCACCATCTTCTTGCAGGAGGATATCGCCAGCGGGATTTAGTACCTGATAGTAAATGCCCACGCTGCCATTGCGCAAGTCCATCCAGTTGATAAAGATATTATCACCGCTTACCTTTACCAAACCGCCGTTTTGCTCGTAAGGCTGGGTGCAGATGGCTTTGCCGCCTTCGCCCCAAAGCGCTTCACCGGTAGCAGAGAGGTGCTGGGCATAAATATCGTCATTCGGGGCATTGCCATTGCGATAGTCGTCCCACACGATGTAAACTCCGCCGTTATTGTCTTTTGCCATACGTTGACCGATTTGGGCAAACTCGGCGGTAGCAACTGCGATGCCCTCATCTCCCCAGAGCTTTTGCCCGCTGGCACTAAGCTTCTGCGCAAAGAGGTCGCAATTCTGATTATCAAGGCGAAAATCTTCCCATACTATCACCACGGCATTATCGCTGGTGGCCTGGATGCGGGGGTTCTGTTGGGGAATGATGGGCATCACGCCCTGTTCGCCCATCACCACAAAAGGTTCTTGCCAAAGCTTTTGCCCTGCCAGATTCACTTTTTGGGCGTAGATATCCGGATCATCACTACGTTTATCCATCCAGGTAAATACAAAGTCGCCGCCGCTAAGCGCTGCTAAACGAACGCCGGATTGCTCGCCCGGTGCTACTGCCAATTCCAAAGGTTGATCCCATACCATGTTGCCATTGGCGTCAAAGCGTTTGGCATAGATATCCTTTGCGCCTACAAAATCCAGCACATAAGCCAATATCATGCCACCCTGTCCATCCGGCAGCATGGTATTTTGGATTTCGTCTCCTTCGGCATTGGCGATGGGGATACCATTTAACGTCCAAAGCGGGGCGCCAGCAGAAGAAATGCGCTGGGCATATAAGTCCTTGCTGGGATTGCGGCTATCACCCCAAATAATGAAGGCACCGCCAGCGTTATCCGCTTCCATATTTAGCCCCAATTGCATTACGGGCAAGGTGCAAACGGGAACTCCGCCTTCCTGCCAAAGCAATTCACCAGCTTCATTGATCTTTTGGGCATAAACGTCGCCATCGGGATCGAAACAAAAATCTATCCAGGCAATGATGTAATTGCCATCGGAAGTGCGGGTGATAACGGGGTCTTCCTGACGGTCGGGTTTGCCATCGATCAAAAGAGGCTCGCCCCAAACCGCATTACCAGCAGCATCTACCTTTTGCGCCCAAAGGTCGCGCTCGGTAAGCTTGGTATCGCTCCAAACGTAGATTGCGCCGCCATCGCCGGTTTCACAACCGGTGCGGAACCACTCGATATTTACTCCCTGACGGATGGGCACCGCTGCGTCCCACATTGTGGCTGCCGAAAGCATGCTGCATAAGGCAAGCAGCACTATTAACAGATATAGGTTTCTCATTATTATCTCCTTGTTATTCATATAATTATCATAATTTTTGGTGAAGCTGGCAAACAAAATATTGCCATAGCTTTATTAAATATGCAAAAAGAGTTCCAAAGCAGGCAATTGTTTGATTTCATTCGCTTTTATATACCCTGCGCCCTTGCACCAACACTTCCTGCAAATGGAAGCTATCTCCGCTAAAGCAAAGCTGGCTAAGGGTTTGATAAGCGGGGCTGAAGCCTTCGGGCAGTCGGAAGAAGAGCAAATCCGCTTGTTTGCCCACATCAATAGAGCCAAGCAAGTGATCCAGCTCCAGAATGCGGGCATTGGCAAGCGTAAGGCGGTATAAAAGCTCTTCGGGCAGGATGGCGTCCTGGCTCTGGCGGTAGTTCATGAGTTTCGCCTGTTGCAACATATTCAGCGAGGTACCGGCGCCGATATCGCTTGCCAAACCAAAGGGGATGCCGGCTTCTTTGATGCGGCGGTAGGGGTATTCTCCGCTTTTGAGGTAGAAATTGGAATCCGGACAGTGGGCAAAGCTGCTGCCGCTCTCTTTGATGAGCTGTAGCTCGCTGTCGCTTAAGTGGATAGCGTGTCCCATGATGCTGTGCGGGGTAAGCAGCCCATATTCTTGATAAACCGCCGTGTAGCTATCTTTATTAAAAAGCTCCTTTACCAAGGCTATTTCATCGGTATTTTCGGAAAGGTGGCTTTGGATAAAGCTCTGGTGCTGGCGGGCATAAGCGCCTAATTCCCGCATGAGGTTTTCGCTGCAAGTAGGCGCAAAGCGGGGGCTGAGGATATGGGAAAGTAGTGGTGCATTCCATTTTTCAGTAAGTTCAAAGCTGTGTTTTAAGGCGTAATCCGTTGTTTGCAAAAGCACCTCTGGACTATGTATATCCATCAGGGTCATGCCGATTTTGGCTTGCGCACCCAGCTCCTGGGCTACTTCAAAGGCAATCTCGGTGGCTTCCCTAAAGGGGGCGCTATAAACCACGCTAAAGGTAGTGCCCTGTTTTATTAGCTCTTGGAAAAAGAGGGTGGCAGTGTGGCGGGCGTAGAGTGGGTCGCGAAAGCGCGCTTCTTCCGGGAATACCGCTTTTTCCAGCCAGGGGAGTAGCGCCGGGTAATAGATACCGCGGATAAAGTATTGCGGCAGATGCGTATGTAGATCGATAAAGCCGGGAAGCAAGAGGCACTTCCGGTAATCCTCCCAGGCGCCGAAGTGTTCGCCAAAGGGGCTGATGCTCTGGATAGTGCCGTTCTGGATGGCAATTACCTGATCCGGCAAATACTCCGTTTCTTCGCTGGAAATGGGATTAAAGATATTGCTGCGGATGTATCTTAGGGTGTCCATAATCTTGCCTTCCACTTAGTGGCTTTGCCCAGTCCAAAGTGCAATTCAGGGGCATTTTGGCTGGTAGTGCCTTTGGCGGAGCTTAGCTCGCGGATGAGCTTAGTTTCCTTGCCTTTAACGTCGGTTTTGCTTAGTTCAATGCGGCTGCCAAAGGCGGGGCTATTGGGTGTATCTGCCGGCACTTTGCCTATTTCATAATACTTTATACCCTCAGGCGTGTGTACTACTTTGAAGCTAACGCTTGGGTTTTGGGTGGGAGTAGTATTACGCAGTATCTTGCTGCCGTTGCCGCTGCCAATAACCAAATCCAGGCGCCCATCGCGGTCTAAATCTCCTGCGGCGCAGCCCCAGCCGTTATAGATGCGCGCTCCGGCTAAATAGGTGATGTCGGTAAAAGTGCCATCGCCATTGTTTCTATACAGATAGCTGCGGTCGTTTTCATATACGGAGGTAATGAATAAATCCAGATAGCCGTCATTATCCGCATCGAAAAAGAGGGGGTCGGAATGCAATTCATCATAAGTAATCCCCGCCTCTTTGGTAATATCCGTAAATACCCAGTAGTAAAGGGTATCGGCGCCTACTACGCGGTAGCCAAGCCCGTCATTGCGCCAAAGCTGGGTAATATCCGAGATTTCGATTACGCGGGGATGGGCAAGGTTGCAGACAATGAGGTCGAGATCGCCATCGTTATCGATATCCCCCCAATCTGCACCAATGCTATGTCCATAGTAGCCTGATGTTTCGTGCCCGGCAATGCCATAGAGCGCTGCCAGATCGTGATACTCTGCGCCCTCGCGTTTGAAGAGGAAATTGCGGGTAAGGCGGTAATTCGTAACCAATATCTCCTGCTCGCCATCGTTATCAAAATCCGCAGGGGCTACTCCGCGTCCGGCTAAACCAGGCTCTGTGGTGTATTGGGGAGTATGGAAGCCGCGCTTTTCGCTTTCGTCAAAGAAATAGCCTTTGTTATTGTAGAAGAAATTATCCGGATAGCCGCTTTGCTGTTGCCACTTCTCATAATTCGCCAGATACAGCGAGGGATAGCCGGTGCCTTCGATATCGATAAATGCCGCCCCTTCGGTGGGATAGCCGTTATCGATCTCGCCGGCGCGTTCATTTACCTTTACAAAGCGTCCTTCGCCCTGCGCCTTCATCAAAGCTTCGCCTTCGCCCATGGCGGCGTGAGAGATACTTACAAAATCCAGCTTGCCGTCTAAATTGAAATCGCCCCAGAGTCCGCCACAAGCATGCTTAACCGCTTGCAGAGTGCTATCCGGCAATGCTTCAAACCGGAAATCGCCCAGGTTATGGTAGATTGCCTGCCCGTTAAAAAGGATATCCAGAAGCCCGTCGTTATCATAATCTCCCAGAGCTACACGGGTATAGCGTTTATCCGGCACAGCCTGGGTATCGGTGAATTGAATGCCTTGGTATTTATGCAGTTTACGCAGGTAGCCAAGGGGGCTGTCTTTGATCTTGAGTTTGCCAAGGATTGCCGTCATGGCGCGCTCGGCGTCCACATCGTAGCGCTTCCGCGGAGCACCGGCAATCAGGCAATCGCCATAAGCCTTAAGCGCTTTCTTTTGGTATTTCTTGGCGGAGTATAAGGAGTAAATCTTGCCTTTCCAGTAGTTCAGCTCGGCTATCTCGCCGCGGTCGTTGCTGCTAAACTGTACTTCTTCTATGTATTTCAGCATGTTCTGGTGGTTTTTAAGCGGTTTCTTGAAGCGAGATGTGAGATAATCCTCATCCCCATAAAGGCTGCCATAAGGATGCTTTTTGCTCTCGTATCCGCTTATAATGTAGTAATATATCGCTTTTGCCCATTGCAGTTTGTAGCGCGCCTGCCAGTCTTGTTCGGAATAGCTATCGTCCAGAATAGAGGTGCTGGCAGAGCCGTCCAGGGCAAATACTGCCTTTTGTGCCCGATACACCAGGTTTTGGTTAAGAACTGCATCTTGCCCTTCGGATTGCGCACGGCGGGCAGTGGGGCTCATCCAAAAAAGCGAAGCGATATAGGAATGGGCGGGGGACTTATATTGATAGTCATAAAGCAATTCCTGCATACCCTGAAAGTCCTTGAGTTCACTTAAGAAATGCAGCAGCAGGTAAAAAGCCTTTTGGTGCCACTTGGAAGCAGGATAAGTATCAAAAAAGGCAAAGAGGGCGTCCACGGCTGCTTCGGCATCTTCGTTCATGCTTATTTCATTTAGCCAGCCATTGGCACCAGCTTCGATAAGCTCGTTATACTCCGCCAAATCCAGCATCTTCTGGGTCATATCCTCTTCATCGATCTCACCTAAGTAGAAACTATACATCAGGGAATCCGCAGGAGTGTGATAGCGGCTTTTTAGTAGCTCTGCCTGTAGGGTAAAGCTTAAGGTATCCGCTTCGGTGGCACCTGCCAAAAGCAGCCATTGCACCCCGTCTTCGAGGGAACCAAAGTCCCGCGCCAGCGAGTAATGCAATTCCATCGCCAAAGGCATATCGTCCTGCACCTGAGCGTATTTTAGCAGCAAACGGCGTGGCTCTTCTTGGGGAGCATGGCGGTATTCGCCAAAGTATTCCCAGTATTTCTGGATATACGGATACTGTTCACGTTCCAATAGAAAACGGAAATCCTCCAAAGTAGGCACAGCGGCACTTAGTAAAACACATACTAAAACAAGAGTTATCAGGCATAAATATCGCTTCATTTTTGCTCCTGCAAGGCTTGGATAAGCTCCTGAATCTCCTCACCACTAAAGTGATATTCTTTGTTGCAATAGTGGCACACGGGACTGATGCCATCGGGTAATTCGCTTAGCTCTTTTTCGCCTAAAAGCAAAAGCGCACGGGCAAAACGCTCTTTACTGCAATTGCAATAGTAGTAGAGCGGCGTTTGGTTACTCTGCTTCCACTCGATATCTTTGAATACAAATTGCTTAAGGATATCCATAATGCCCAAGCCCATATCCATGAGGTCGGACACATTGGGCGTATTCATCAGGTTATCGTTCAGCTTTTTGGCTATCGCGGTATCCGCAAAAGGAAGCTGTTGGATAATGAAGCCACCGGCGCTGCGGATGCGGGCACTCGGGTCGATCAATACGCCCAGGTTCACCGCCGTTGGCAGTTGCTCGCTTTGCAGATAGTAATGCGCCAAATCATTGGCAATCTCGGCATCTACCAGCTCGATGGTGCCGCTATAAGGCGCTTTGAGTCCGCTTTGTTTCATGATGGTGAGGATGCCCTGCCCCAGGTTTTTGCCCACGAGGAAGTTCTCGGAGGGTGGTTCCAGCCACAGTTGCGGTTCAAAGGCATAACCCTTGAGGTTGCCTTCTTTATCTGCCAAAGCGATGCCGCCTTTGAGCGCGCCATCCCCTTCCACGCGCAGGCTCAGCTCGGATTTGGGGGCTTTGAGTTCGCCGCTCATGAGCGCCGCAGCGGTAAGCAGCCTGCCCATCAAAATTGAGGGCAAAGGCGCCAGATCGTGTAAATCCCGCGCAGTTTGCACGATAGTAGTGGTTTCAGCAGCAAAAAAGCGGTATTGATCCTTGCACAAACTACCGCGGTATAAAGTATCTGTTTTCATTGTTTTATCCAATCTGCACTGATGCTGGTAAAGGGGTAATAGACGCCAAGGATTTCGCTATAGGTCTCGCCGGCACGGGCACGCCTGAGCGCCCCTACCTGACACATCCCCACGCCGTGCCCCGCTCCCCTGCCCACCATTTCAATAGTTTTAGGCAGCGTTATCTGGCTTTTGCCACCCTGCCCTTTGATATAGAAAAAGGAGGAAGGTAAATTGCCAAAAGCCTGGCGAATCTTGAACTCTCCATCCAATATTATTTCTTTGGAGCCTTTGAAGCGGAGCTTTAGGAGGCGTCCGGAACTGCTGCGCTCCAAAACTTCCATTTTCTCCACATATTTAAGCCCTAAATTGCGCGCCAAATCTGCCCGGCTGATACTGCGCTGCCAATCCACGGTGCGCTTTTCCCATTCCTTCATATCCAGGCTCAAAATACTATGTTGCAGCCAGTTCAAAGCGCCTTTTTCGGTATCCAGGGCATAATTTGCAGCTTCCTGAATACACACCGAACCGCCGAGATGCATCAGCGGTGCACCTTTCCAGATTTTGCTGGAAGCATCCGTTTTGCCGCCACAACTGCTATGATATACCGCATCTGCCACCCGGTCATCCAAATAGAGGATTTCACCGGCAGTTTCCACCACAGCTTTCAGAACCTGAGGGTTCCGCAGGTATTTACCCTTGTAAACCTGGCAGTGCGTACCATTACAGAGGTCGTAGCCCGCATCGTTATGCCGGTTATACACCAAAAGGCTTACGGCATGCGAACGTGCGGCAATTGCCTGTGCTTTGAGGGCTTCCAGCGGGCTGGAGGGACCTATTTCATTGGGTAAAACTCCGGAAATATACTCTTCCAGAGAAACCAATTGGTTCAATTGCACTTTGCCCTGAAACACATTTATCTCAAATCCGCCTTCGTAGAGAAGCCCATCCACGCGTAATTCCCCACTACTTTTAAGTGATAAGGGGCTTTCGTAATAATGCTTTTGCCCTATACAATCCTGCACCAAAAGCGTGGAATTGGAGATGGGGATGGGACGGATATTGCGAAAGGGGAAGCCGTATTCAAGGGCATAATCCTGCGCCGCCTCAAGAGTATGGAAACTAAAGGGAAAGAAGTGTTGCAATTCCTCTTTGAGCACCACTTTACCATCTTCCCAGGCAAAATAGTGCCGGATGCTTGCCTCTTCGCCGGCAGAGGGTTCCGGCTGGAGATTCAGGATGCCATAGAGCATAGTAGCTTCTGGGTTTACGATGCTAACATGGATCTTGCCTACAAAGCTGCGCTCAAAAAGCCCGCTCTCATCTGAGATTTGCAGGCTGCCATCCACGCTATCGAAGCTAAGGCTATTGCCCGAGGCGATATTGATCTTCAGATACAATTCCCCATCCGCAAAGTGGGCTGCTGCGAGGAAGCAGAAAAGCCCTAAAAACAGGACGAGGAAATACTTACGCATTACTGGATAGTGGAACCCGGCTCTCCACCCTCCGGCTGCACGAGGCTGATTTTCCCCTCGCTGTGCGCCGCCAAGATCATACCATTGGACACGATGCCACGGATTTTTCGGGGTTGCAGATTCACCAGCATGGTCACCACCTTGCCCACCAAATCCTCAGCTTTGTAGCTCTCGGCGATGCCTGCCACCAGCTCCCGCGTTTCAAAGCCCAAATCCACCTTCAAGTGCATGAGCTTATCCGTTTTGGGCACCGGCGCCGCTTCCAGGATGCGGGCAATCCGCAAATCCAATTTACTAAAATCCTCGTATGTGATGCTATCCTTTACCGGTTCATATTCTTTGGGTGCCGCCGCTGCCGCCGCACTATGCAGTTTGGCAAGTTGCTTTTCGATCTGCACATCCTCTATTTTGCAAAATAAAGCAGATACATTCTGCAAATGCACAGCTTCCGCCAAATTAGCATCTTCCCAGCGCGTAATCTCCGGCAAGCCCATCATCTGGCGCAAACGCTGCATAGCTTTGGGTAAAACGGGGCTAAGCGCCACCGCCACCAGGTTCAAAAGCTTTGCGCAGAGCCACAGGGTTTCTTTTACATGTTGCGGCTCGCTCTTGATGGCAGCCCAGGGTTTACGCTCGTCAAAATAGCGATTGCCCAGCCGCGCGATATCCATGATACTCTTGGTATTACGCTTTACCTGATACTCCCGATAAGCCGCAGCTACACCGCCAAAGATTTCCTTTGCCTCCGCCCAGTATTCGCGGCTCATATCATCCAGCTCCACCGCTTCGATTACGCCCTCAAAATGTTTGCCTGCAAAGGCAAATACCCGATTGGCTAAATTGCCCAAAACGTTATTTAGCTCACCATTTACCTTCTGCTGAAAGTCTTTCAAACCAAAATCCGCATCCTGCTTTTCGGGTGCATTTGCCGCTAAATAGTAGCGCAGATATTCGCCATCAAAATCCTGAATAAACTCATCCACCCAGATCGCCCAATTTTTACTGGTGGAAATCTTTTCCCCTTCCAGATTCATAAACTCATTTGCCGGAATGTCGTAAGGCAATACGTAAGGGATATTTTGCCCCATCAGCACCGCCGGCCAGATGAGCGCATGGAAGATGATATTATCTTTGCCGATAAAGTGGATTAGGCGGGTATCGGGGCTTAGCCAATAGTCTTTCCAACGCTCTGGCTGCCCCAGATTCTTTGCCCATTCCACCGTGGAGGAGATATAGCCGATAGGCGCATCAAACCACACGTAGAGCACCTTACCTTCGGCTTCGGGCAAAGGCACCGGCACTCCCCAGCTAAGATCGCGGGTAATGCTACGTTCGATCAAGCCTTGCTCCAGGAAGTTCAGCATAAAATTGCGCACATTCTCTTTCCAATAGGTTTTGCTGGAAATCCAGTCTTTCAAGCGTTCGGTAAAGCTATTCAGATGCAAAAACCAGTGTTTGGTATCCCGGATGATGGGGGTATTGCCGCAAATCTTACATTTGGGTTCTTTCAAAGTAGTGGTATCATAGATATTACCGCATTTATCGCATTGATCCCCGCGCGCGCCGCCGGCACCGCATTTGGGGCAAATGCCTTCCACATAGCGATCCGGCAAAAAGCGTTTATCATGATCGCAATAGAATTGCAAGGTGCTTTTGCTTTGGATATAGCCATTTTTATTCAGATCACAAAAGAAACGCTGAGACAAGGTATAATGCTCTTCCCGCGCCGTGCCGCTAAAGTTATCGAACTCAATACCGATGCCGGTAAATGCAGCTAAGATGCTATCATGATAGCGCTTTACCACCTCTGCTGGAGAGACTCCCTCGTTATCTGCACTTATCGAGATGGGTGTGCCATGCTCGTCCGTTCCGCAGATATAGATTACATCTTCGCCCTTTAGCCGCAGGAAGCGCACAAAGATATCCGCCGGCAGATAGGCACCTGCCACGTGCCCCACGTGCAATTTCCCATTTGCATAAGGAAGTGCGGAGGTAACTAAATACCTCATTTACGATCTCCAATAATCTCCTGATGTAGAAGCTTTAGCGCCTCTGGAATGCTTTCCCGCGGCAGCATTAGCTCCAATGCCCTTTCGCTATGGCAGATACGCTGGAGCTTTAGCGGCAGCATCAGCTCCATTACCTGCGCCACAAAGAGGGGATCGGATGCCAAGCCCAAGCCTACCAGCACCACAAACGCCATTTCATCATTCTTCTGGAAGTTCTGGCAGCCTTTTTGCTTTAAATAAAAATCAATATCTTGCGCATACTTGCTTTCCACATAGATTTCCAATTCACCCTCGATCTGAGCGAGCTTAAAAATCTCATGCTGCCAATGTTTGAGTAATTCCACTGCGTGCGCATTCGCTGTTAGTCTATATTGCATCAGGTTATCTTTGTGTGCAATAGCGCTTACAAAACGATCTTCCATCTTATCTCCTTTTCCCTTATTATCTAATACTCCCCCCGGCAGCTCTGCCTGCATAATAGTTCCATTATCGAAGCTGAAAGAGGATTTTATCTCTACTTTTACCCGATATTTACAGGCATATTCCACCGCCCGCGGGTGCATCACTTTGGAACCGCTATATGCCAAAGCCAGCATATCCTGATAGCCTATTTCCGGAATGAACTTCGCATCCGGCACAATACGCGGGTCTGCCGTAAATACCCCTGCCACATCGGTATAGATTTCGCAGCGTTCCGCCCCTAAATAGGACGCCAAAGCCACCGCCGAGGTATCCGAGCCTCCGCGCCCCAAGGTGGTAATCTCCTTGCTGGTGCTCACGCCCTGAAAGCCTGCCACGATCACCACTTTCCCCCGCGCCAGCTCCTCATGGATGCGAAAGGCATTTACCTTTAGAATGCGCGCATTACCGTGGCGCTTATCCGTAATAATCCCGCTTTGCGAACCGGTAAAAGAGATCGAGGCAATGCCTTCTTCCAAGAGAGCCAAAGAGAGCAGAGACATAGAGATGCGCTCCCCCGCCGTAAGCAGCATATCCAGCTCGCGTCGGCTGGGATGTGGGCTTATCTGATAAGCAAGATCAAATAGCTTGTCCGTGGTTTTTGCCATTGCCGATACCACCAATACCAGCTTATCCCCGCTGCGGTAATCCTTTGCCAGCCTTTGGGCAATGCCGCGAATCAGCTCCACATTGCCTACGGAACTGCCGCCAAATTTCTTTACAACTATCGCCATATTATCTGCTAATATAAGGCATTAGAGAAATTAAGCTTCCCGCATCGCTGCCCGGATAAAGGCGGTAAAGAGAGGATGCGGACGGTTCGGACGGGATTTAAACTCCGGATGGAACTGCACCCCTAAATAAAAGTCGTTTTGGGGGTATTCCACCGCTTCCACCAAAAGATCGTCCAGCGATACCCCGCTAAGTACAAAGCCGGCATCGCTAATGCTTTCGCGATAGCTATTATTAAATTCATAGCGATGGCGGTGCCGCTCGCTGATCTCGGTAGCGCCATAAGCTTGATATAGAAGGCTGCCTTCCAGAATCTGGCAAGTGTATGCCCCCAGCCGCATGGAAGCGCCCACGCGTTCGATATAGCGTTGATCTTCCATCAGATGAATTACCGGGTGCGGGCTTAAAACGTCAAACTCCGTGCTATTGGCATCTTTCAGCTTGCAGAGATTGCGCGCTCCTTCTATTACCATTACCTGCATGCCCAGGCAGATGCCCAAAAGCGGGATGTTTTTCTCGCGGGCATATTGCGCAAGGGCGATCTTGCCTTCGATGCCGCGCACGCCAAAACCGCCGGGAATAAGGATGCCATCGATGCCTTCCAGCTCCTTTTCCATATCCATGCCCAAAAGATTGCGCTCGGTATCCATCCATTTGATATTGAGCTGGCGCCTTTGCCCCACAGAAGCGTGCATCAGGGATTCCACAATGCTCTTGTAAGCATCCTGGTGCTTTACGTATTTGCCGCAAAGGGCGATATTTACCTTGCCTTCGGAGGCATTGCGATTGTCCAAAAAGTCTTGCCAATCGCCCAAATCGATCTCGCGTTCTTCCACGCCAAAATGTTCGCAGATTATCTGCGCCACCCCCGCTTTTTGATAATTAAGCGGGATATCGTAAACGCATTTAACGTCTATAGCGTTGATTACATTGGTTTTAGGAACGTTTGTAAAAAGCGCAATCTTGGAATAAACTTCGTCATCAAAGCTCTTTTCGCTGCGGCAGATGAGGATATCCGGCTGGATACCGATCTCGCGCAGTTTATAGGCGCTATGCTGCGAAGGCTTGGTCTTTAGCTCTCCTGCGGTTTTGATATAGGGAACGTAGGTGAGCAGGATGTTTAAGGTATTTTGTAAACCGAGATCGAGGCGCAATTGACGCACCGCCTCCAAAAAGGGCAGTCCCTCGATATCGCCCACTGTGCCTCCAATCTCGGTAATTACAAAGTCATAGTTATCCGCCAAACGCGTAATCCGGCTTTTGATCTCGTTCGTTACGTGCGGGATTACCTGCACGGTTTTGCCCAGGTATATTCCCTTACGTTCGTTTTGGATCACGCTTTCATACACCTGTCCGGCACTGCAACTGCTGCACCTGCTAAGCGATTCATCTACAAAGCGTTCATAATGACCCAAGTCCAGATCCGTTTCGGCGCCATCATCGGTTACAAATACTTCTCCATGTTGGAAAGGACTCATGGTTCCCGGATCCACATTTAGATATGGATCAAACTTTTGCAGAACCACCCGATAGCCCATGGATTTTAGCAAAAGCCCTATCGAGGCTGTAGCAATGCCTTTGCCCAGGGATGATAGCACCCCTCCCATTACGAAGATGTATTTTGCCACGCTTATCTCCCTAAATTACATCAGTTTCTTCAGGTCAAAGAGGCATTCGCGGATTGCACCAATGGTATAATCCAAATCCTCTTGAGTATGACGGTAGCAGATATAGCCGTGGTGATATGGCTGCAAGAAGACCTTGCGGCGGATGAGCTGGGTATAAAACTCTGTGCGAAGCTTTTTGTAAAGACCCTTCTCATCCTTCGGGAAGGTGATAAAGGGCATCCAGGGCGCACCGCTAAATACTGCCGGGATACCCGCTTCGGCTACTACTTTCTCGGTTTCACTGGCAAAATATTCACCCTTTTCGGCTATCACTTCCAGCATCTTATCGCGCTGTAAAAGCTCGATGGTCTTCAGCGCCGCTACGATGCTATCGCTATTGGGAAAGAAGGTGGAGGAAAGGAATACGTCCTTTGCCAATACCATCATGGGGTCGCGCTTGCCCACCAAAGCTGCCATGGCATAACCATTTGCCATCGCTTTGCCAAAGGTGGAGAGATCGGGGGTAACGCCAAAGAGCGCCTGTGCGCCGCCGATATGGCAACGGAAGCCGCTGCGGATTTCATCAAATATCAAGAGCGCACCATATTGATCTGCCAAAGCGCGCACGCCTTCTAAATAGCCCGGCTTCGGCATTTCCACTTCGGCTGCCAGGGGATGCCCCACCGGCGTAATGATAATGGCTGCCATATCGTCTTTATTGGCTTTCAGAATGGCTTCCAAGCCTTCCAGATCGTTATAGTGAAATTCGATTACGTCTTCGTAAGTCTTTTCCGGAACTCCGCCTTTTACTTCCACGCACCAATCGTGCCAGCCGTGGTATCCATGACGGGCAATCTTGGTTTTACCGGTAAAAGCGCGGGCAACTCGGATGGCAATGGTGGTGGCATCGCTGCCGGTTTTTACCAAAGCTGCCATCTCGCAAGAGGGGATAAGCTCCTGAAGCTTTATAATCAATTCGTTTTGGATGGGCTGCGTAAGCGAGAAGCAAAAGCCCTTGTTTGAGATTTGCTCATACACGGCTTTATCGATTTCCTCTTCCCGATAGCCAATGATGATGGGTCCATAAGCGCAAAGGTAATCGATATATTCGTTGCCGTCGATATCGGTAATTCTGCCACCTTTGCCACTTTCAAAATAGATCGGATATTCACCCTGCACAAAGTTGTAGGGTCTGCGGATTCCAGCCACGGCGCCCGGCACTCTGGTAAGGGCGTCTTCATACATGGCCATGCTTTTTGTCAGATTCAGTTTTTCTGCCATTTCTAATTCATCTCCCAAAGACTTGCTATTCCCATTCCGCCTCCAATGCAGAGAGAGGCGAGACCTTTTTTATTTGCTCTGCGTTTCATTTCATGTAATAAAGTAACGATGATGCGGGCGCCGCTGCCACCGATTGGGTGCCCCAGCGAGATCGCTCCACCGTTTACGTTTACGATATCCGGATTCAGCTTGCCCACTTCCAGCTCCAAGCCTTTTAGCACGGCAAGCGATTGCGCGGCAAAAGCTTCATTTAGCTCCGCCAGTTCGATCTCGTCCAGCTTCCAGCCGGTTTTGGAAAGAACCTTTTTGATGGCGGGAACGGGACCATAGCCCATAATGGCAGGGTCAACCCCGGCGGAAGCGCTATCAACGAAGCTTGCCAGGGGAGTAAGCCCCAACTCATTGGCTTTCTCTTCACTCATTAGCAAAAGCAGGGCGGCGCTGTCGTTAATCCCGCTGCTATTGGCGGCGGTAACGCTACCATCTTTTTTGAAGGCGGGGCGCAGCTTGGCTAAGGATTCGGCTGTTACGCCGGCGCGTGGCATTTCGTCCCGATCGATTACAATGGGATCGCCCTTGCGCTGTGGGATGGAAATCGGCACGATCTCATCGGCAAATCTGCCTGCATTTTGTGCGGCTTCCACTTTGTTCTGCGAAGCTGCGGCAAAAGCGTCCTGCGCTTCACGGCTCAATTCATACTTTTCTGCTAAGTTTTCGGCGGTAATACCCATGTGGTAATCATTGAATATGTCCGAAAGACCATCGCGGATCATCAAATCCATCAGGTTCTTATCCCCCATCCGGGCACCCCAACGCGCATCTTTTAGCACGTAAGGGATTTGGCTCATATTTTCGGTGCCGCCAGCTACCACGATATCCGCTTCACCCGCTTTGATCATCAAAGCAGCCAAAGCCACCGCTTTCATGCCGCTGCCGCATACTTTATTTACGGTATAGGCAGGAACTGTGTCCGGAATGCCGCTATGAATGGCGATCTGGCGCGCTACGTTTTGCCCCAAACCGGCTCCACATACGTTGCCTACGATCACTTCATCAATGGCTTCGGGAGCGATACCCGTCTCCGCAAAGATAGCTTTTAGGGTGTGAACCCCCAAGTCCACCGCGGAGAGCTCTTTAAATACGCCACCGAAGTTTCCAATCGGACTGCGCTTGGCGCTTATTACTACGGCTTTTCTCATCTTTCCTCCAGATGTCTTTTTATTTTTCCATTAAATACCATTTTTAGAAAGTGGCATTTTTAGTCAATGCTTTATTAGAGATGATGGGAAGGGATGGCAAGACGAAGAGACCAAGAGACGGGGGAATGGGGGGATGGAGAGACAAAGAGATAGAGAGATGGAGGCAGAAGTTAGTTTTGTTTGGGTTTTATGAAATAGGGTTAAATGCTTTATTTCATTCTGAAATAAGCAGCGGATTAAGCGATAAATTATGCCGCATTTACCGGTATTCTTATCACAACACTCCGAGCAGAGTTCCGTTAGGAACGCCACTTTACATGAAACCTACCTTCGTTTGGGGGCACGACGACCCTGCTGTGCATCTCCCGAAGGATGCACAGCAGGGTAGTCGTGCCCCCAAGGGGAAAAGTACAGTTAATCCAGCGCATATAGCGTAAATAACGTTCAATCTGCTAATTTTATATGCTCAAAAAATCGGCATAGTTTTACATGCGTGCTCAAGTATTTTGTGTTT
>JAQVIX010000011.1 GCA_028695495.1 Candidatus Cloacimonadota bacterium
GCTCTTCCATACTGTCTTTATTGCCGATAAAGAAGCATTCATGCCCGGCAGCTTTTAGCTCCTTTGCCAAAGCCAGCGCAGGGATGATGTGTCCACCAGTTCCACCGGCACCAAAGGCAAACCTCATAGCTCCCTCCGCTGGGCACTTATATTCAGCAGTGCCCCTACTGCCACGCTATCCATCATTAGGGCGCTGCCGCCATAGCTGATAAAGGGCAGGGTGTTTCCCGTGGAGGGGATGATGGACATAGCTACTCCCGTATTTACCAATACGTTAATATAGATATTCAGTGCCAAGCCCACCCCCAAAAAACGCAAATATTGGTTTTCATTGCGGTTCGATACCCGGATGGCAAAAAAGAAGAGCAGGCTATGCAGCAGGAATACGATCATCGCCCCAAAATAGCCGAATTCTTCGCCGATAATGGTAAATACATAGTCTGTGCGTGCTTCCGGCAGATAGTAATGCTTGCCGCGTCCGCGCGCGATTCCCGTGCCAAAAAGACCGCCACTGGTAAGTGCGGTAAGGCTTTCTTTTACCTGATAGTCTTTTTGATCTGTTTCTTGTACTTCTCTATCCTTGAAAAAGAGATTGTATTTCTTGTAGGTTTCAATGCGTTGCTTGCGGTAGGCTTCACTGTGGTTCGACATAAAAAAGGCGCCCGCTACTCCTACGATAAGCAGGATCAGCATAATGCGTTTGCGGATGCCGGCATACCACAGCATGCCCAGCAGGGTAATTCCGGCAATAATGATGCTGGATAGATGCTTTTCGGCATAGATGAGGTAAAATACCACGCCGCTTAGCACCGTAAGCTCCAGAAAGTTCTTCGGGAAATGAAAGATGTTTTTGGTGGCGCGCAAAAGCTCGTTTTTGTAGTCCAGGATATGGGCAAAGAGGAAGACCAAAGCTACTCTCGCTATAAAGGAGGGCTGTAAGCTGATGAGCTTCAGGTCTATAGCGCGGGTGGCGCCCTTTTTGGTAACCCCCTTGATGAGCACCAATACAAGGAGCGCAATGGTAAGATATACCAAGTAGATGTTTGCCCGCCTGATCTTCTCAAAATTGAATAAATATAAGACTACCAAAGCCACTATAAAAGAAGCCACAAAGAAAAACAGCTGCTTGTAAAAGTATTGTAAAGAGCTTTGTACCGAAGAGATATTCAGCATTACAATGAGTCCGATAACGCACAAAGCCAGGTAGCACAAGAGAATACCTTTGTCGTAGCTCTTGATATAGGTGCGGAATCTGCTACCTTTCTTCATGCCTTTAGCTCTCTTACCAAATCTTTAAAGTATTCTCCCCGCTCTTCAAAGTTTTGAAAGCGGTCAAAGCTGGCGCAGGCAGGGCTTAATACTATGCTCTCGCCCGGCAGCGCCTCGGCAAAAGCAAGTTTTACCGCTGCATCAAAATCCGGCTCCAAAGCCAAATCCAGCTTCCCTTCCCACGCCTCTTGCATGCGGGATAGCGTTGCGCCGGTAATATATACCTTTTGCGCCTTTTGCTTTAGCAGCGGGGTCAATTGCCCAAAATCCTCTCCTTTATCCGAACCGCCCATGATGATGCGGATAGGCACCTCGAAGGAATTAAGCGCACTCTTTACGGAATCGCAATTTGTCGCCTTGGAATCGTTATAGAACTTCACCCCGCGGATGGTATCCACATATTCCAGGCGATGGCTCAATCCTTTGAAAGTGTAGCACGCATCTACCGCCTTCTTGAGATTCCCGCCTATCGCCTTAATCGCCAAGAGTGCCGCAATCAGGTTCTGATAGTTATGCGGTCCTTTGATGATTAGCTTATCGGTATTTAGTCGTTCTTGACCGATGATAATCTCTTTGCCCTTTAGATAAGCATCTGCCAGAGGATTGTCCATGGAAAAGCAAAGCTGCTGCGCCGCAAGATCCGGCAATAGCTTCAGAGTCTGCTCCGAATCCCGGAAGTAGATAGCGTAATCTGCCGCACTTTGATTCTCAAAAATGCGCATCTTGCTAAGGCAATAAGCTTCATAGCTGGGGTAGCGATTAAGGTGATCCGGCGAGAGATTGAGCAAGATAGCCACCTGCGGTGCAAAACTTTGGATGAGATCCAGCTGGAAGCTGCTAATCTCCAAAACGATGTATTCGATGCCTGGCAAATGGATGGGGAAACTGCAGAAGGCGGCACCGATATTGCCCGCCAGGATGCTATTTTTACCTAAACTCTGTAGTAAATGATGGATCAGGCTTGCCGTGGTACTCTTGCCATTGGAGCCGGTAACGGCGATGATGCGGCTATCCGGCGCTTTGATGCGGTAGCCAAACTCAATCTCGGAGATTAGTTCAATCCCCTTTGCCCTTGCTTTGTTTAGTATCTCGATATCCAGGGGGATGCCGGGGCTTACTATCCAACAAGCGCAATCAAAAAGCCGCTTGCTATGCCCGCCAAACTCGCACTCAAAATCCTGCACCAATTCGGCACTATTTGCCACCCTATCCACTGGCACGGAATCGCTTAAAAACACATCGCCACCCAGCTCTTTGATCTTGTAAGCTGCGGCAATCCCACTGCGGGCGATGCCCAGGATTGCGTATTTTAAGCTCGTATCAAACGCCATTTCTATACCCTATCGAAGCTTTATGGTGCTAAGCCCCACGGCTACTAAAAGCATTGCCACGATGTAAAAGCGCATAACGATCTTGGATTCGTGGATGCCGCGCAGCTCAAAATGGTGATGCAGGGGAGCGCAACGGAATACGCGTCTGCCGCTGCCATATTTCTTTTTTGTATATTTGAACCAATAGCGTTGAATGATAACGCTAAAGGTTTCAGACACAAAGATAAAGCCAATGATAAAGAGAAAGATTTGCTCTTTGAGCAAGATGGAGATTACCGCCAAAATACCGCCCAGCGCCAGCGAACCGGTATCGCCCATAAAGATTTCTGCCGGATAGCTATTGTACCACAAAAAGCCGATGAGCGAGCCAATTAAGGCAGAGATAAATACGGTAAGTTCACCCGCAATGGGGATGAATTCCAGGTTCAGATAATCCGCTGCCACAAAGTTTCCTTTCAGATAGCTCATTACCCCCAAACCGAAGGCGGTAAATACCAAGGTGCCAGCCGCCAAGCCATCCAGCCCGTCGGTAAGATTTACCGCATTGGAGCTACCCGTAATCATAAAGATTACAACGGGAATAAAGAAGATACCCAGCTCGATATAGAGATTCTTGAAAAAGGGAATCTGCATGGCGGTAATGCTATATTCGCCATCGGCAAAGCTGTAATAGATTGCCAGTGCAAGGATAAGCGCAAAGGAGATTTGCCCCCAGAGCTTATACTTGGGCACCAAACCCTTTTTTGCTTTTACAAAGTTTTTCAGGTAATCATCCAAAAAGCCCAAAATCCCCAGCCACAAGGTGCTAAGGTACATCATCAAAATGGCATAATTTGTAAGGATATTCCATAGCAGCGAGGAAAAGAGCAGCGCCAGCAGGATGATAAGCCCACCCATGGTGGGTGTGCCCGCTTTGAGGCGATGCTTTTCTGGCATATCTTCATCGATGCTTTCCACTGCGGCTTTGCGCTTGAGTAGCGAAATAAGCGCAGGACCAAAAAACAGGGTAAATATAAGCGCCGTGATAAATGCCGCAATGGAGCGGAAAGTGAGATAACGCAGGACGTTAAACACTATAGAATAATCTGCCAGAGGGTAAAGCAAATGGTACAGCATTATGAGGCTCCTTTCAGACGGGGGATGATCTTTTCCAATTGAATGCCGTGTGAAGCTTTGATTAGGACAATAGCGCTATCTGGCAACGCAGGAAATACCGCAAGCAAATCCTGCACTTTTGAAAAATGCCGGCTTTGATCTGGATTAAATACCATAGAGTAGCTCCCTATGCTATAGAGTTCATGATAGTTACCCGCCTTCAGGATGGCTGCAATCTGCGCATGATATTTCTCGCTTTGGCTGCCCAGCTCCAGCATATCCCCCAAAAAGGCAATATGCGGTTGCTCGGGCAAAAAGCCCTGCCAATACTCAATCGCTGCCTGCATGGAAACGGGATTGGCATTGTAGCAATCCAATATCAGCCATCTGCCATTTACCTTTTCCACCTGCATTCTATGCCCCAAATCCAGGTTTTTATATAGTGCACTTTGGATATCCGCATCCTGTAAACCCAGTTCCTTGCCCAAAGCGATACCAAAGGCGGCATTGCTTACAAAATGCGGTGCCTGATGCTGGATATAGTATTTGCTGCTATTCAGATAGAAGCCTTGCCCCTGCTCTTCTCTCTTTTACCCGCAGATGCGATAATCCGCTGAAGCGTCGTGCCCTATGCACTTACCCGAATCTCGGACCTCCGAACAGCGCAAGTCATCGGCGGGGAAGAGCTTGAGATGCAGATTGCGGCGAAATAGCTCGGTCTTTTCCCGGTAAACTCCGGTTTCATCCACGAAATACTCTAAGTGTGAGGCACCTACATTCAGGATGATTCCCGCTTGTGGACGGATACATTCCGCCATTTCGGCAATCTCGCCAAAGTGGTTCGTGCCCACCTCAAATATCGCATATTCATGATACGCTTCCAGGCGCAGGATGGTTTTACATACACCAAGTATGTTGTTCTCGTTTTTATCGGATTTCAAGGTGGGCGCCACGCTGGAGAGGATATTGTAGATAAGCTCTTTGGAGCTGGTTTTGCCCGTGGAGCCGGTAATGGCAATCTTATATACGTCAAAGATTTGCAAGTATTTATGCAAGAGAAGCGTCATTAGCTCTTGCGGCTGCGGATGCTGTAAATAGCGGGGGTGGTCGATACCCTGCCTTTTTCCTACAGCAAAGCAATCCGGAGTATCCAGCACCTTACTGATAAAATCATTTCCATCAAAGGTTTCCCCTTCCAAAGCAAAGAAGAGAGAGCCGGGCTTGATACTGCGGCTATCCGTAGAGATGTATCTATATAGCGCTTGGGATTCTAAAGATTTATAGTCGCATTTCCCTTCGCATAGAAGCTCCAGTAAAAGCGGATCCAAGGGTAAAAGCAGTTCATCTGCCGCTTTGCAATGCCGGGCTTCTCTTGCCGCCTCTGCCGCTACCTGGCGATCGTCGAAAGGATACCTGGTGCCGCCTATTTCCTGATAGTTTTCATGCCCCTTACCGCAGATTACCACCACATCCCCGCTTTGGGCAATATTCAGCGCTGTTTTTATGGCTTCCTTGCGGTCTCGAATTACCCACCAGGGCAGGGAAAAATCGCGGTCTTTTACGATGTTGCCGATAATCGCAGCAGGCTCTTCGCTGCGGGGATTGTCGTTCGTTACGATCACCACATTGCTATGCCTGAGTGCTGCTTGCAACATCAGAGGGCGCTTGCCGCTATCGCGATCTCCACCAGCACCGATAATGCTGATAATACGGCGGTGCGGCAATTTCTCTACGCTTTTTAAAAGGTTGATAATGGCATCCGGAGTGTGGGCATAATCCACATAAATGCCCACGCCACGCTCGTTTGCCACCTTCTCGATTCTGCCTGGAACTGCCATCAGCTGCGGGATTTGCTCTTCCAATTTGTTTGCCTTAATACCGCTTTGCATTACGCTCACCAGCGCCAATGCCAGGTTATCGATATTAAAATCCCCAATCAAGGGGCTATTTGCCTTTAGCACCTGCTGTGCACTATCTTTTAGTAAAAATGAACTGCCATCCAAACCGATCTGACGCTCTTCAATCCTATAATTCGCTTCCGTTTGCGACCCCAGTGTAATCACCCGGGCATTCTGCTCCTGCAAAAGCCGCGCTATCTCCTGACCCTTGGCATCATCGATATTGATGATGGAAATGCCGCCTTTTAATGCAGCGCGTTCAAATAGCAGATATTTAGCCGCAAAATACTCATCCAAATCCTTATGGAAATCCAAATGATCGCGGCTGAAATTGGTAAATAGATTGTAATCAAAATCAACGCCATAAACCCGATCCAGCGCCAAGGCGTGCGAGGAAACCTCCATTACCACCTGCGCCACCCCGGCATCTGCCATCTGTTTAAATATCTGGTGAAGCTCCAGGATGTCTGGCGTGGTATGTTTGGTTTCAAAGTGTTCATCCTCTATTTTGTAGCCCAAAGTGCCAATCCAAGCGCATTTCTGCCCCTGCATCCTTAGCAATTGATAAAGCATTAGCGAGCTGGTGGTTTTACCATTGGTACCCGTTACTCCAAAGAGCGTAAATGCCTGGGCGGCTTTGCCATAGTATTCTTTGGCATAAAGCGCCACTGCCTTGCGGCTCTCCTTTACCTGAATATCGCAAATATCGCTCTCGCCAATGATTAGCACTGCGCCTTTATCCAAAGCGGCGGGGATTACCTTGTGTCCATCGAAGCTGGCGCCTTTGATGGCAAAGAAGGCATCACCCGGCTTTATCAAACGATGGTCATACACCGGTTGTGGCAGAGCCTTATACTCCTGTGTAAGTTTTACGCCTTTTAGCAGATCGCGCTCGCGTAAAAGCTCCAAATAACGCTGCATCATATAGATGCCTCCAATACACATACGCTCTGCTTGGTTATTAGCGAGCCGGGAAGCAGCGATTGCTTGCGCACTATTCCCGAACCCTCAATGCGGATGGGGATATTGTGTTCGGCGGCAGTTTGCGTGGCTTTGCGCAGGCTTAACCCCACCAAATTTGGCATATTACCCCTTGCCACCTGCTGCGGAGCTTCCTTGGTGCCCTTGCCTATTTTCAGGGTAATGGGATGGTTTTTATCTACATAAATCCCCGCTTTGGGGAATTGGTCAATTACCGTGGAAGCGCTATCTGGTCCCTCTACCTTATATAAGAAGCCATAGCGGTTCAGCGTTCTTTCGGCGCTCAAGATATTTTCGCCCACGAGCTTTGGCATGGTAAGCGAGCTTTGCATCAGGCGCTCATTGTAAGGAAGTATCTGGCAATCTGGCATAAAGAGGATGTTTTCCACTATCTTGCGGAAGCTGGGTGCGGCACTCATGGAGCCAAACCGGTAGTAATGCGAGGGTTCATCGTAAAATATCACGATTACCATCTGCGGGTCTTCCACCGGGAAAAGCCCCACAAATACGGAATTGTATTTACCGCTGGAATAGCCGCGCGTGCCTTCCACGTGCTTTTCTGCCGTTCCGGTTTTGCCGCCCATACTGATGTAATTCATCTGAATATGTTTCGCAGTGCCGTCGTCCACCACATCCTGAATATAAGAGAGCATGGTGTCGCAGGCGGCTTTGCTGGATACCTGCCGTAGCATTACCGGATCAAAGCTTTCTATTACCTTGCCGTTATCATCCCGGTAGCTATCCACGATGATGGGTTTCATCAGCTTGCCGCCATTTGCCATGGCGCTATATGCCGTGGCGAGCTGGATGGCAGTAACCGAAATGGATTGCCCAAAGGATAGGGAATGCAGGGAATAGCCATCCCAATTTTCCAGCTTGGCAAATAGCCCGCTGGATTCGCCAAAGAGATTCAGCGCACTCTTTTGCCCAAAGCCCATGGAGATAAACTCTTCATAAAGGCGGGTTTTACCGATGCGCTCGGCGATTCTTGCCACGCCCACGTTGCTGGATTTGGCAATGATGCCGCGGGGATTTAAGGTACCATAATCGTGCGTATCGCGGATGGTGCGGCGCCCTGCCTGATATCTGCCACATTCGATGTATTCGTTGGGGCGTACGAGCTTGTGTTCCAAAGCGGGAAGCAGGGTGATGGGCTTCATGGTGCTGCCGGGTTCAAACATAAAGCTGGCAGGGATGTTTGATCTGCTGCGCACGATATTGGGGTCATCCGTTTGATCTGTATTGGATACACCGGCAAGCGCCAATACACGTCCGGTTTTGGGGTCCATTACCACCGCCCCGCCGTGTTTGGCCTCGTATTTACTTACTCCCTCATAAAGCACGTTTTCCACCACTTCCTGCACTTTAGCATCTATGGTAAGGTAGATGTTGCTGCCGTGTTTGGGCTTCTTTTCGTGCAAATCCGGGTAGGGTATGGGTTTGCCATTGGCGTCTTTTACCACTTCGCGCCAGCCATATTCGCCGGCTAAAGTTTTATCATAAGTAGCTTCCAAGCCGTTGATCCCTGCCAGTTTATACAGGGATTTGCTATTGGTAACGGGGTCGTAACCATTGGAAGCTTCGCGCACAGAGCCTACCAGTCGCGCTGCCAAAATGCCCTTGGAATGGGTACGGCGCATGTGGGAAAAACTATAAATCAAGCCGGGCAGCTTTTGTTTTCTAAAGTCTTGCAGGATGTTATCCAGCTCCGCTTCGCTTATCTTGTTGCTTATCTGTATCGAGCTGGTCTTATTTCCCATATTCAGGCGTTTGTAAACGAAATCCTCTTTCAGGCTGCTATTTTGGATAATGCTCTGCGCCACCTTTTCCATAGTGTCTTCCGCATTCTTATCATTTCGCTGCGCCCATGCCCTTACCGAAGCCCTATCGATATCTATCTGATAGTAATTTATACTGCTTACCAGCAAATTGCCTTTGGCGTCGTAGATAGAGCCGCGCCGGGGGATGAGGATATCCTTATGCGGGGTATAGCGGACGCGCCTGAATTGGGATAGATTGAAGGGATCCAAAATCTGGATACAAAAAAGGTATCCGCACCAAAGCAGAACGATAAGCCCAAAGCCAATAAGCAGAGAATAATAACGAGAGCGCATGGCTATTTAGTCAAGCAAGATTTCCACGTTTTTGGCTTCAGCTTTGGAAGCAATCAAATCCAGAATGGTATAGCTGCTCTCCTTTTTACCCGGAGCGGGTTCATGCACATAGATTACTCTTCCCGCTTCTTGTTCGGGAATAAACTGGCTCATCTCCACCCGCACCAGCGAAGCGATATGACGCCCGCTTTTCAGGTCGTCATGCTCCACCAAAAGCTCGGTATTGATGTTTTTCTCGGCATTCAGGCTCTTCTCTTGTTCCGCCAATTTTGCGGTACAGGCAACTACCTCATTTTTATTGTAAAAGTTCAAAAAGCCGCAGATTAGGGCAAGGATTACAAGGATGATGATTCTGGCTCTCATTTTTTCTCCTTCACTTTTTCCGCCACGCGCAGCTTCGCACTGCGGGAGCGGGGGTTTGCCGCCAGCTCTTCTTCACTGGCGCATATAGGCTTTGTGTTTATTATCTTTAGCTGTTTTATGTGCTTGCAAACGCACAAGATGATGGCAGGTGGGCAGATGCAAGCTGTAGCTACCTCTTTAAATACGTTCTTTACTATGCGATCTTCCAAAGAGTGGTAGCTCATTACGGCTATGCGTCCACCCGGATTCAGCAGGTTAATCGCGTCTGTCAATACATCCCTCAGCGCATTCAGTTCGTCATTTACCTCTATTCTTATAGCCTGAAAGATGCGCACCTTGGTTTTTAAGGATTCTTTGCTGCCTTTGCCCGCAACGCTTTCGATGATTTTTGCCAGCTCGCCGGTGCTGTGAATTTCCTGGCGCGCTCTGGCTGCTAAGATGGCACGGGCAATGCGTTTGGCAGCATCTTCTTCGCCATATTCTTTAAATATGCGTGTTAAGTGATATTCACTATAGCTATTTACCACTTTTTTGGCGCTGAGTTCACTCTCCCTATCCATCCGCATATCCAGTTCGGCATCCTTATCCAGGCTAAAGCCGCGTTCAGCACAATCAAGCTGGTAGGAAGAAACCCCTAAATCAAACAATATGCCGTCTATGCTCTTTACTTTATGGTAGGCAAGCTCCGTGCGTAAATGCCGGAAATTGCGATGGATCAATACCGGACTATGGTCTTCTAAAACCTCGGCGGCATAGTCCAGGGCATCGGCATCCTGGTCAAAGGCATAAAGCTTAATTGCCGGCTCTTTTTTGTACATTGCCAAAGCATGACCACCGCCCCCCAGCGTGGCATCCACGTAGGTCTTGCCTTTTGCCAATTTAAGCAAATCCAGGCAAGTTTCTGCCATTACCGGAGTGTGGTAGCTGCTCATGTTTGATAATCCTCGCTGGTAAAGGTCTTTTGGTGCAATTCCAGCTTTGCCTTACGCTCTTCTTTATACTTCTCAGGATTCCACAACGAGATATAATGCCCTTCGCCTTTGATAATTACGGTATCTGTAATACCGGCTTCTTCCAAGAGCATATTTTGAATCTTTACTCTGCCGGGACCTTCCAATACCTGCTCTGCCTGGGCAAAAAAGATCAATTGGCTGCGGTGAAGACGTTCTTTTTCACTGCCGCCTTTCGCTTCCATAACCATTTCGCGCCAGACGTCGATGGGGTAGATAGCAATAATATTTAAGGCACCCTTAGTAACCACTACTGTGTTTTTTGCAGCTTCAGAAAATTTCTTTTTGAAGCCAGAGGGGATGATTACCCGCTGCTTGTGCACAGAGTTTTCTGAGATTCCTAAGAACTCACCGGACATATTCGACACCTTTTCTTTCCTTTTTCCTTCTCTTTGTGAGCTAAGTTGCGCCAAAGATGGCATCAACCTGGCTCGTTAATGAACTTGTTTGAGATATTTTGAGATTATCTGATATCCTGTGAGTGCTATATTATGAGGCGGATTTCTTGTCAAGAGCTTTTTTTGATTTATTCTTTTTTTGCACCTTTATTTGAAGCAGATAATTAGGTAAATAGCCATATAGTAGCACCTTATAGAATTAGAATATTTTATGCCTTTATTTCGTTTTCTGCCAAAACCGAATCTCGCTCAGGCATTTATTTCAGTCCTCAGGCCTATATTCTTCTGGCTAAGAAATGAGATTTTGTGAGATTTCAGGGTTCTTTGGGCAAATCATCCTCTATTAATGTATGAGTTGCCGGTAGATGCCGGATAAGATAGTTCATTGCTACTACCACGCAATCCCTGGGCTAAGAATAGTATAAAACAAGCAAACCGTTCGTAACTCGTTATTAACCCGTTGCTTACGCGGCGAATGGACGGGGAAGGGACGGGGGAGCAACGCAAATGCAGCAATATAATGCAGATATATAGATTTATCAAAAGTGGGGCAAAGCGCCTGAAATAACAAGGTATCTCTTTGATAACGCATAAATTAAATATACAAACTCACCTTGAGGACTCTTTGGACAAGCGACTTCAATACGGGGCACAGGCACATAAATCTTGACATATTGTGCGGCTTTAGATAGCTGTTCCCAATCAAATTATTATGCTAAGCAAAGAAAAATAAAGGAAAGGTTAGATCATGATCGATGAAAAATTGATACCGCATTTGGTGGGTGCCATTCAGGAATATTGGGATTTACCCGCTTTTACAAATTACCCCGGCACTTCCATCCCTTATGCCGAGGTGGGTCGCAGAATGATGTGGTTGCATCATATATTCGAATTGGCAGGCATTCAAAAAGGCAGTAAAATCGCCCTGGTGGGCAAGAATTGCAGCAATTGGGCGCTTACTTGGGTTTCCACGCTCTGCTACGGTGCAGCGATTGTGCCCATTTTGGCAAATTTTTCTTATGAAGATACGCAACACATTGTAAATCATAGTGATGCCGAATTGCTTTTTGTTTCCAAAGACAAATATGATACCTTGGATCCGGATACCATGCGCAAACTGAAACACATCTTTATTTTGGATGATATGCAGCTGGTCTTTAGCCGGGGCGACAAAGCGGTAGCGCTGCCCACATATTCCGAAAGCACGCAGTTTCATGCCCTTAAGCCAAATGATATCAAGGGTAATGACGCTTGCGATAATGACGATCTCGCCGCCATTATCTATACTAGCGGCACTACCGGCTTTTCTAAAGGAGTAATGCTGCCTCACCGTAGCCTTTTGGCAAATCTGATTGTGGCGCGCGAAAATCTGCTTTTCAACGTGGGGGTGAACGTGCTTTCCTTCCTGCCTTTGGCGCATGCTTATGCCTGTAGTTTCGATTTGCTCTATCCCTTTACCCGCGGCAACCATCTGAACTTTTTGGATCGCATTCCGGCACCCAAGCTGCTACTGGCTGCGCTTCAAGATCTGAAACCGCAGGTGGTGCTTACAGTGCCGCTTTTGATCGAGAAAATCTACAAAAAGCAATTGCAGCCAACCCTTGAAAGCCCCAAAATGAAGGTAATGCTCAAAGTTCCGCTGTTGAATAAGGTGATACTCAAGAAAATACATGATAAATTGATGACTGCTTTCGGCGGAAACATCCGCGAGCTTATCACTGGCGGTGCGCCTATGAATGCCGAGGTGGAAAGCTTTATGAAAAAGATCAAGTTCCCCTTCACCATTGGCTATGGCATGACGGAATGCGGTCCCCTTATCTCTTATGCAAATTGGCAGATCCACCGCTTTGAATCCAGCGGCAAACAGGTAAAATACATTAAGGTAAAGGTGAATTCCCCGCAGCCGGATAAGGTGCCCGGCGAGCTGATGATTCAGGGCGAACAGCTGTTTCAGGGTTACTATAAATACGATGAAGCTACAAAGGATGTACTCAAAGATGGCTGGCTATATACCGGCGATATTGGCACTGTGGATAAAGATGGCTTTGTATATATCCGCGGACGTAGCAAAAACGTAATTCTGGGACCCAGTGGCGAGAATATCTATCCGGAGCTGGTGGAGCAAAAGCTAAATAATATGCCCTACGTGGGCGAATCTCTGATTTTGGAGCGGGATCGCCAGCTTCATGCGCTGGTTTATCCGGATTTTGAAAGCTTGGACCACGAGCACATCCCCGAAAGCCAGATTCCAGAATTGATGGAAGAAAATCGCCAGGCTTTGAACAAGCTTTTGGCAGATTTTAGCCGCATTGTAAAGCTGCATATCATAAACGAGCCTTTCCAAAAAACGCCCACGCAGAAGATCAAACGCTATCTGTATTCGTAGCCGGAAGCGGGTAAAAGCAGTATTAAAGAATTGTTGCAGAATAAAAAGACATCAAAAGGAGGCGCTAAACCTCGTAAAGCCGCTTCCAAAGAGCTGCCCAGCAGCTTGCCCACCCTCTTTGCTGTGGTGGCAGGCAGCTTGGAAACCCACGCCGAAAAAGAGCTACAGGAATTAGGTGCGCAGATAGTTAGGCAAGTTCCTCGCGGAATCTACTTTAATTGCGATCTGCAAACGCTATATAAGATAATCTACTTATCCCGCCTGGTGCAGCGCGTATTATACAATCTTTTAGATTTCGATTGCCATAGCGAAAAGTATCTCTACCAGCAGGCAAAAACGAATGTGCCCTGGACACAGCTATTTGGCTTGGAACATAGCTTTGGCATCGATGCCAATGTAAGCAATTCTTTCCTCCGGCACTCGCTTTATGCCTCACAATTGCTAAAAGATGCCATCTGCGACAGCTTTCGGGATGAGTATCAGAAGCGACCGGATTTTACGAATAAAACGCCGGACATTCTCTTCAACCTGCATATTCATAATAATCACGCCAGTATTGCACTGGATATTTTGGGGCAAAGCATGCACCTGCGCGGCTACCGTAAATACAGCGTGGAAGCGCCTTTGCAAGAAACGCTTGCTGCGGCGATTGTAAGTATTGCGGATTACACAGGAGAAGGCAGTTTGCTTGATCCTATGTGTGGCAGCGGTACCCTTTTAGCGGAAGCACTCATGCGGCATTGCCAAATACCGGCGGGCTATCTGCGAGAGCATAAGCGCTTGCACTTTTTACCTTTGCATAACGCTGCGCTTTGGCAGGAAGTGCAAAATGAAGCGAATGCCCAAATCCGGGAGCTTTCTCCAAACTCCTTTTATGGCGTGGATATCTCCGTGAAAGCCATCGAAGCGGCGCGAGAAAACCTCGCTCTGCTTCCGGGCGGTGAACGGGTGCTGCTAAAACGTATGGCGTTTCAAGAGATAGATAGGCTTTCCAAGCGCACTATTATTACAAATCCCCCTTACGGAGTGCGGCTGGAATATCTGGCAAAAGTGCGCAAGCTCTATAACGATTTAGGCGATTTCCTGAAGCAAAAATGTCCGGATTCCAGCTCTTACATCCTCTGCGGCAGCAAGGATTTGGTAAAAGAATTGCGCCTGCGTGCCCACTGGACAAAAAAGCTGAAGAATGCGGATTTGGAAACCTATCTGGCAAAGATCATAGTACGGGGCTAAACTCCAAAGGGCATAGATGTATAGCAATTTCCTTTTGCTTATTACCGCCGCTATCTGGGGCTTTGCCTTTGTGGCGCAGCGCTTGGGCATGGAAAGCCTGGATGCGTTTAGCTTCAATGCCTTGCGCTTTGCTTTGGGTGCGCTCTTTGTAAGGCTGGTCTATTATAGGCAATTCAAAAAGCCTGCTCAGCCGCAAGCCTTCCCCTGGAAATTGGGGCTTTTACTCTTTATTGCCGCCACTTTGCAGCAGCTGGGCATCATTTTTACCAGTGCCGGTGCAGCGGGTTTTATTACCGGGTTATACGTAGTATTCGTGCCCATAATCGGCTATTTCAAAGGGCAAAAGCCGGCACGCGTTCTCTGGCTGGCGCTAATCTTTGCCATCACAGGGATGTATCTGATGAACGATTTTGGCGAGCTAAAGGTAAGCTTTGGTAATCTTTTGGTGCTGCTTTCTGCCACCATCTGGGCATTGCATGTACAGGCAATAGATAAGCTTGCCAAGAGCTACTCCGCCAGCCATTTAGCCTTTAGCCAATTTGCAGTTGCGGCGCTGCTATCTTTTATCTTCATGCTTCCCGCGCGCTTTTTGGAACATGGTGCATCTGCTTTTGGGGCAGCCTATTGGCAGGGCATAGCGCAGGCGGGTATGCCCATCCTGTATGGCGGCATTATGAGTGCAGGCATTGGCTATACCCTGCAAATAGTGGCGCAAAGAAGGGCAGAACCAGCTCATGCGGCGGTGATTCTCTCAAGCGAAGGCGTTTTTGCGCTCATCGGCGGCTATTTTGTCCTAAGCGAAAAGCTAAATGCTAAGATGCTGATAGGAGCGGTCTTACTGCTTTTTGCCATGCTTATTTTGCAGATATTTCCAAAAAAATCATTGACAGAATAGCCTTAAAAATTTTGTATGCACAAACTTAGTATTTGAACAAGGACATATAAATGATTCTATACACATTAGCTCTGATAGTTCATGCAATCATCTGTATTGCATTGGTGCTAGTTATCTTGGCGCAAACCTCCAAGGGTGGCTTGGATGCCAATCTTGGTGGCGCGGCAATGAACGTATTTGGCGGCAGTGGTGCCTCCAAAATGCTGAAGAAATGGACGCAGATTTTGGCAATCCTTTTTGCCGCTTCCTGTATCCTGCTGGCGTTTTTGGTTAAGAATGTAAATAGCGCACACAGAAATAAAGCTGCGGGTCTCCAAAGCGAGCTGCAAGATACCGAAGCACCTGATCCTTCAGCCCCCGCCGCAGCCGAAGAAACGATACCGATAGAACTTCCTCAGGCGGAATAGATTTTGGTAAAAGCAGAAGTGGTGGAACTGGCAGACACGCAAGACTAAGGATCTTGTGCCTGTAACGGGTGTGCGGGTTCGAGTCCCGCCTTCTGCACCAAAAAAAAAGCTCCCCCAAAATGAGGGAGCTTTTTTATTAACTGTGAGACTAAGAACTAAGAACTATCTGACAAACAAACTATTTCTGAGAATAGCGCAGCGTAATTCTACATTATGAGTAGCTTCTGCCTGCGCACTTCTCCCGGACTGGGTATATGTATCGGCTTTCCTGTTTCAAAATCCAAGCCCGTATAATACATGCAGCTGCTTATCGTCATGGGCGTAGGAGTAAATTCCTGCACCTGTTCCACCTCTATCTTGTTTGTCTTTAGCCAGCTCTGCAAATCCTTTGCATCCTGCAGGGTGGTGCCCGGATGTCCGATGATGATATAGGGCACTATTTGGCGTTTGAGTCCCGACTTTTTCACTGCTTTAAAATACTCTTTGCTAAAGTCTTCATAGCACTTTATTGAGGGCTTGCCCATGAGCCTGAGAACCTTATCCGAGCTGTGTTCCGGCGCTAATTTCAGCCTGCCGCCGGTGTATTTACTTGCCAGGGCGCTTATGTAGCCTTCGTGTCCCAAAGCCATGTCGTGGCGGATGCCGCTGGCGATAAAGATATGCCGGATATTGGGCAGCTTTTCCAATTCTGCCAAAAGCTTAAGCTGGCTGGCGTGATCCATTACCAGGTTTGGACAGATAGTGGGGAAGAGACAGCTTTGGCGTTTGCAGCTATTTGCCCAGCCCAGTTTGCAGTAAGAGCCGTACATATTGGCGGTGGGTCCACCCAGATCCGAAATCGTTTTCCTAATCCCTCTGGCTTCCCGGATAATGGAAGCAAAACTGCGGGATTGAATCTTCCGCCCCTGATGCGCGTAAATGGCGCAAAAATGGCAGCCGCCATAGCAGCCGCGATGTGAGGTGATACTATTTCTTATCTGCTCAAAGGCGGGGATTCTTTGCCCTTGATAGCGGGGGTGGGGAGCATATTGGAAGGGCAGGGCATAGATGGCGTCCAGCTCCTTGGGGCTTAGCTCCGCAGCAGGGGGATTGTGCTTTAGCAGGCGTCCGCCATTCATCTGATACAGCGTCCGGCTCTGATGCTCGCTAAAAAAGACTTTATTCATCTGATAAAAGGTAGTTTTATCCTTACAAGCTTCCGAAGGTGGCAGATACAGCGCTTCTTCCGGCGCTTCTTGGGCATAGCATACCGTTCCGGGAATATCCTGCAATTCTTTGATGTCTTTTCCCTTGTCCAGCGCCTTCGCTATATCCACTATCGCCTTCTCCGCCATGCCGTAAACCAGGATATCCGCTTTGCTATCGCTCAAGATACTATTGCGTATCTTATCTTGCCAAAAGTCGTAATGTGCTATCCGCCTTAGCGATGCTTCGATACCTCCCAAAACTATGGGCTTGCCCTTAAATAGCCGCTTTATGATATTGCAATAGATGAGGCTGGCTCTATCTGGACGGTGTCCAATCTCGCCCTTGGGTGAATAAGCATCGTTATTGCGGCGTTTCCGCTGCGCCGTATAGTGATTTACCAGAGAATCCATATTGCCAGCGCTTATGCCAAAGAAAAGCCGCGGCGTACCCAGCGCCAGAAAGTCCTCATCTTGTGTCCAATCCGGCTGTGGAATAATACCCACCCGGTAGCCTGCCGCTTGCAATACCCGCCCTACTATCGCCGTGCCAAAAGAGGGGTGGTCTATATAGGCATCTCCGGAGATCAGGATGATATCCAGTTGATTGAATCCCAGTGCCTTCATTTCGGAGCGGCTGGTGGGGAGAAATTGCTGTTTCACGGTCATAAAATTATGGCCGCTATTATAAGCGGCCACAATTGCATAAGCTATATCCTCAGGGGTTTATCCTGATGATATTAATCGCTTGGATGCCCTTATCGGTTTCCATCAAATCAAAGGTAACGAGTTCGTCTTGCTCCAATACTTTGAGCTCGCGCGGGGAGTTTGTAACAATGGACTTCCAGTGTACAAAGTATTCCTTGTTGTCATCAGTTATAATAAAGCCGTAACCTTTATTTTTATTAAACCATTTTACTCTTCCTTTCATAAGTACCTCGGCTAATATATTTTTCATAATCCATAAATATAATATAGCCTATTTCCGTCAACATAAAAAAGCGTTTTTGCCATTATTCTTTTAATATTATATAAAATTGCACTTTTTTATTGACTTAAATCTGCCTGTCCATAATAATGCCTCTAAGTGATAAATCTTTGAAAAAGGCGGTGTTATGAGTCATAAGATTCTACTTGTAGATGATGACAGACTCCTAAGGGAAGTAATGGGTGAATTTCTTACGATGCACGGTTTCAGTGTGGAATTTGCCGAGAGTGCCGAGAAGGCGCTGGAGCTATTTGAGCCGGGGAAGTTTGATCTTGCCATTGTGGATTTGGTGATGCCGGGCATGAACGGCTTGGAGCTAATGCAAAAGCTGATGGCAGCGGATGCAGAGCTTTTTTGCCTGATCATGACGGGCTATCCCACCATCGATAGTGCCTATAAATCGATGGTGGAGGGTGCGTCGGATTATATTATCAAGCCCTTCCAGCTCAATGAACTACTTACGGCATTGAAGCAGCATCTCAAAGAATGAAATACCGTTTGAGCCTTACCGAAGCCGAGCCTGATATCTTAAAGGAAATACCCTTTCCTTCCATCCATGGCTATGACTATTGGTACAACCCCCTCTATATGCAATATTTGGGGGAATTGCACGAGATCAAGCCCCTCTTACTAAGGGTATATAAAGGCGAAGAGCTAATTGCACTCTTGCCGCTATTTGAACGTAAAAAGCTGGGCATGAAAGCCTTAGTGTGCCCCGTGGGAGGCTATTATCAGGGTATTCATCTCTTTATGGACCCAAATACCTCCTCGCCGCGGGTGCTCTTGGACAATCTCGCCATATCGGAAAGAATAGCCCAGTTTTTAAACAAAGAATACTCCCGCATCAATTTCAAACTGTTGCCGGATAATACGGATGTACGTGGCTTTACCTGGAATAAATACAGCGCCCGCCCCATGTACACCTTCCGGCACGATCTTAGCCAAAACCTGCACATCCTGCAAGATGAAAAGAAGAGTTTGCGCAAAGCTGCTGCTGCCGGACTTAGCTTGGTGGAGCATTTTGATCCCGACCCCTATTTCAGGATGCAGGCGGAGCTGGATAAACGCAAGAACCATAGCTTTGGCGTATCTTTCGAGAGCCTGGCGCGCTATTTTGAGAAGCTGCACGCGGCAGATTTGCTAAAGCAATATAATGTAATGCAGGGGGATAAAATACTAAGCAGCAATATCATCTATAGCGATGCGGGCAAAGCGGTATATACCGTATTTATGGCGAGCGAACCGGAAGGGCTAAAGCTGGGTGCCGCCACCTTCCATAGCATCGAGCTTTTAAGTCAGCTTCCACCAAGCTGCCGTATCTTCGATTATTGCGGCGCAAACGTGCAGGATGTAGCCCGCTTCAAAGCCGCATTGGGCTTGCAACTACAAGTATTCTTCAATCTCAGCACTTAGGAGCAGCATGAAATCCATCTTGGTACTCAAGGGCGGCATCTCGCCGGAACGTGAAATCTCGCTCATCTCGGCACAAGCCGTGGGCGAGGAACTAAGCGCCGCCGGATACCGCGTTAGCTATTTAGACCCGCAAGATTACCCCAGCCTGGCGCAGCTCTTATCTGCCATCAAAGAGCAAAAAGCAGATATGGTGTTTAACGCCTTGCATGGCGGTAGCGGCGAAAACGGACAATTAGCCGCTGCGTTGGAACTCGAAGGCATCCCCTTTAGCGGTAGCGGCTCCAAAGCCTCCTATCTGGCAATGGATAAATACCTTGCCAAGCTGGTAGTAGCCGCTGAGGGCATCCCCATCCCCAAACACCTCATCTTGAGAGCAAACCTATTGGAAGACTACAACGACCCGCAGGATTATAGCGGCTTTGTAGAGAATTATGGCTTGCCGTTGATCGTAAAACCCAATGACGCCGGCAGCTCGGTAGGCATTAGCAAAGTGGAAGACCTAAAAGAGCTAAAGCCTGCCGTGGAAGAGGCATTTCGTTATGGCGATAGCGTTTTGGTAGAAGAATATGTTGCCGGACGCGAAATTACGGTTAGTGTATTAAATGGTAAAGCACTGCCAGTAGTGGAAATCCAGCCCCACGCCGGCTGGTATGATTTCAAAAACAAATACACGAAGGGCAATACGGATTATTTGGTGCCGGCTCCCATAGATGAAGCCACGGCACACTTGTGTCAGCTATATGCCGAGCGCATCTTTTTTGCGCTATCCTGCTCGGTATATGCGCGAGTAGATTTTCGCCTGCGGGATGGCACTCCATATTTTCTGGAGCTAAATACGCTGCCGGGGATGACTTCGCTTAGCCTTACCCCCATGGCGGCAAAAGCGGCAGGTATCTCTTTTGGAGAGCTGCTAAAAACCATTTTAAAAGATAATTAGTAATTTAGGAGGAATGCCATGAAGCGCATTTATCTAATAACGGTGCTTGTGATCTTTACCACCGCCCTTTTGGCGAACTTTAATCTCAGTTTTACGCCCCGGACGCTTACGGTAAATAGATTTAGCACTTTCGAACTGGACCCTATAAACCCTTTGAATCAACCCAATTATACTACACTTCACATTAGCAATCTGGGTGAAAGCACGAAGTTTGACCTGGAAGTGCAGATACTTTGGAATACTACCCCCATCATTGGTGAAAATGCCCTAATCTTAAAGAGTACTGAAGTATTTGAAGCCGGTGGTCAGCTTGATTATAGCAATCAAGACCTGGTAAATAATTCCGGTGGTATCCACTTCAGTGTTTCTGGTAATATCGACATCCTAAAAGCTGTAAAGAAAGTTCCCAAGCTGGAAGAAGCACTAATGGCGGGCTATTTTCCAGATGGCAAGCTTAGCCTTCAGGTGCGCATTCGCCCGGCAAATACCCGTACCTGGCAAGAGCCTGCGGCAGTGTTTGCTTTTACCATCAAAAACTCCAGCGCCATCCACCTTCTGGCTCCCGGTGCGCGCATCAATCAGGTGCCTCCCAAGCTCTCAAACCTGCCTTTGATCTTCAATTGGCATAGCTTTTTGGCAGATTTCAATGAAGAAATCCTGGTGCTCAAAGAGTTCCCGCCTATGCAGATTCCCCAAAGCCAAAATGTGGAACAGGCTGGAAAGGAAGTATTCCGCATGCCGGCAGTGCATAGCGGCTTTAGCGAATACCTGCCTTTAAACGAAGGCTGTTACTATGCCTGGCAGGTTTATTCACCCCAACACACCGGTTCAAACCCCTTAGCCGACGCCAAAAACGTCAATAATGCCCCCCGCATTTCCAGCCCCTGGTATGTATTTCAATACGTAAAAAGCGAACAAGAAGAGCAACAGCATGCGGAGCTGGATAATCTCCTGCAATTCCTGAATAACCCCCTGATTATGAACCTGTTGCTTGCCGGCTATTCTGCCACTGGCGAGGTAATCCTGGATGGCAGGGTATATAAAGGGCAGGAAGCTTTGGATATCCTCGAAAGCCTGCAAGGCAAGGTGCTCGAGATTGAGATCAAGGATTAAAGGAGCACTATCATGAAGAAGCTAATATTAGTCTGTCTTATCGCAATTTTGGCGCTTAGCCTCTTAAACGCCAATGCCATAGCCACTTTGGCAGCATATAAAGGAAAGCTCAGCATTCAGCGTGGTAGCAGCCAGCTCAAATACAAAAACGGCGAGCTTCTGATGAACAAAGACCTGCTGAAAACCGGCGATGAAAGCTTTGCCGCCTATAAATATGCCGATGCCAGCACCACGGTAAAGATGTTTGCCAATAGCATTGCCACCCTTAGCGCCAGCAAAAACGGCAAACAATTGGACAAAAGCGTGGATATAAAACAGGGCAAAGTCCATAGCAGCATCCAAAAAGGCAAAGGCTCTTTTCAGGTAATTACCCCCACCACAGTGGCATCTGTAAAAGGCACGGAATTCTTTACCCAGGTGGAAGATAACGGCAGAAGCACCTTTGTAGTAAGCGATGGCGAGGTGGAAGTGCGCATCTTGGCTACAGATGAAGTAGCCAGAGTAGGCAAAGGCAAAACAGCCATCATCAGCCCCAGTGGCGAGCTGCTTTTGCGCGATACCATGTCCGGCGATCTCAGCCAGATCGAAGAAGCCGAGCTGGAAGCCGAAGGAAGCGCAGAACCACGCAAAATCCGCATCCCCATGCTGGATGAATTCGGCAATCTCAAATACATCGAGATCAGCTATTAAAGGAGCAGATAGATGAAAAAGTATCTTTTCGTGCTAATTGCTCTGATTAGCCTAAATGCTTGGGCGGCTATCAGTTCCATGCACATACCTCCTGAAAGCTTTAACCCGAAACAAGATTTGGAACTAAAGCTGGAAATACTACAGGGCGGCGAGAGCCTGAAGCGCATTACCCTGCAATATCGCCAGGTGCCGGATGAAAACTGGCTAAGCAGCCCCTTGCGTGAAGAAGAACCAGGCATCTTTTTCGGATATATCCCCCGCGGTGTTCTTAGCGGCGAAGCCGTTCAATACCGCTTTGAATTTGAAACCGATAGCGGCGCCAATGAATACTTGCCGGATTCCCGCTCGCTTACGCCATATTACCATCTGGCACTCATGGGCAAAACGGGCACCCAAAGCAGCGCCTTTATTCGTCTCAATGATGAAGACCGCATTAGCACAGATGATGATTACCTCTTGGTAGTAAGCTTTTTGGAAATTGCCGACGAGCTTGACCTCCGCAGCCTGAAGGTATTTGTAGGGGGCAGAGAGGTAACCAATAAAGCCGAAATTAGCGGCGGCACTCTGCTATATCGGGATGAAAATCCTATAGCCGGCATCGCAAAAGCCTATATCACTGCAAAGCAAAACGGCAGGGACATCCATTCCGAAACCTGGATTACGGAAATCCTACCCGGCACAAAGTCCCGCATTCCTCTGCATTATAGCGGCTCCATCAATATGGCTGCCAATGCGTATTCCCCCTCGGATAAAACCCTTAGCTTTGGTGATACGCACAACGATTTTGCCACCTGGAGCGAATTGTACGGCAGCTACGGCTGGTTGCAGCTTAGCTCCAATCTCTATTTTTCCAGCTTGGAAGAAAGCAATAAACAGCCGGTAAACCGCTACAATATCGGGCTTAAAATGCCGGTATTGGAAGTAATAGCCGGAGATTATAGCCCCACGCTTTCGGATTATAGCTTAAACGGCAGAAACATCCGCGGACTTCATGCCAAGCTGGATACCAAACACCTGCGTTTGCACTGGACGCATGGTGAATCCGTGCGCAAAACCCTTGCCAAAGAGGACGCTTTGGGAATAATCGGCAACGATTCAAGCTTCAAGCAGGAAGCTATCGGCGCCAAACTTTCCATTGGTGAGGAAGATGGCTTTAGCTTAAATATTATTGCCAGCCGCCACCGCGACCTCAAAAGCTCTTTAGACCCCAAATACTATCTGCTCGATAGCAGATTCAGAGATGGCGAGGCTGAAGCTGAAGACCCCGCTGCTGAGATTACCCAATACAAACTAAATGCCGTGGATGCCGCAGTGGCAGCAGTGGATTTGCGCATTAACGTTCCCGAACAAGATGTGCTGATGGGCGTGGAAGTTGCCGGTAGTCTGTTTAATAAAAACACCTTACCGGGTGCCTTTTCCGAAGACACCCTGGAGGATTATGGCATAAATCTGCCCATTTCCCCCAGCGATATTGCAGACATCTTTGTAATAAACCAAAATCTGGAACCCTTTGGGCTTAGCGCCTCAAACCTGGCATGGAAAGTATATGTGCGCAGCTATATGCTAAATAATATGATTAGCGTGGATTACCAGGAAGTGGGTAATAGCTTTACTTCGCTGGGCAGCTTTGCTCCCCTGCAGGATGCCCGAATCTTAAGCGTAGCCGATCAATTCCACTTGGGCAGATATTTCCTTTTGAGCGGTTCTTACAATCTCACCAAGGATAACCTGATGGGTTTCAACGAGATCAGTAATCGCTTCCAGGCTATTCAGGCGCAGGCGATCTTACGCATACCCAAAATGCCTCAGCTCAAAGCGGCATTCAATTTGGATGGTGCCCAAAACAAAAAGAATACGGAATTGGATGATTTTGATTTCAAGCCCTACAAAGCCGACCGCAAAAGCCTGAATATTGGTATGGGCTACAATATCATTCAAATCCCTTATGTACCTACCCAGATTGATCTTGGCTACCGTTTTGGCGACGACTACCGCAAGGAAATACGAGATAGCACCGCTTATACCATGCTCAGCGAAAACAAACATAATGGCTTGAATATCAGCATGATCAATCGCTTTAAGATCTTGCCACTAAAAACCTACTTAAGCTATAACAATGGTGAAGTGAAAAACCTCATGGGCGAGACCAGCAAGAAAAACAGCCGCATCTATCTAAAGGCGGAGTATTCGCTCTTTAACGAGATTCTAAAGCCCTATTTATCAATAAGCAATAGCTCTCTTTCCGGGGATCAGGATACGCAAAATTATAATACCATTGCCCTGGGGCTTACCGCCTATCCCATCAAAAACATGAATGTAAATGCGGATTACATCCTGCAAAGCTACAAAAACAAAACAAACAGCATCACAGATTATGATAATAGCACTCTCCGGCTGCTGCTTAGCCAGAGATTCTAAAAATATGGGGTGTCTTGCCGCCCAGATAAACCTTGTATCCCGTGCAGTGGCAAGAAGCTGCACGGGTTTTTTGCCTGGAAGTCAAGCGTCATGAAAGCTGTATTAAGATTTATCCTATTGCCCCTGGCAATCCTCATCCTGAGCCTGGCACTCTTTCTATCCGCCTTTTTTGCCGGGCTGGAACACAAAAGTAAGGATAGCCTCTTTCGCCTGCGTGCCCCTCGCCCCCTTAGCGGGGATATCGTAATCATCGCCATAGATGACGCCACGGATAGCGCCCTGGATACCCGCTGGCCCTACCCCCGCGAATACCATGCCAAGCTGATTGATAATCTCTTCAAGCTGGGCGTAAAGCAAGTGGTATTTGACGTATCCTTTACCGAATCCTCGCACCCGGAAGCAGATAAACTATTGGCAGATACCGCTTTTTACCATCAAAATACCATCTTTGCGGGCAAGCTACTACGCGCCGAGCGTCCGGGCGAACCCTCCCGTTTGCAAAGCCCCATCAAAGCCATTCGCAACCATCAGTTAAGCTGGGGTTTGGTAAATATCTCTTCGGATGCGGATAACGTAATTCGCCAATACACCCTCTTTGAAAAGCTGGAAGATACGCCACACTATACTATTGGAATCGCCTCGCTGGCAAATGAACGCATCTATCAAAGCGATTGGGCAGAGCATATCGCAGCGGTGGATGGCAAGCTAAAAGTGGCAGGCAAAAGCATCCCCATCCTGCACCGCAACCGCTCACTGATCAATTATTTCGGTCCCGCCGGATACTTCCCTTATATTTCCTACTCCTCGGTTTTGGATGATTCCACCGTCAGTATGCCGGGCTATATGGGCATTGAACTGGATGAATATTACGATCTGGAAGCCAGCGGAGAATTGCAAGGCAAGATCGCCCTCGTGGGCGCCAGCATCGATGAATTGCACGACAATTTCCCCACTCCCCTGGGGGGCAAATGGATGCCAGGAGTGGAGATTCATGCAAACTTCCTGGAAATGGCGCGCACTGAAGCCTATCTCAATACGCTTTCGCCCTGGCTCAGTGCGCTTATCCTCTTTTGCGTGTTGCTTATCTTAAATCTGGTCTTCCATTTTCTAAAACCCCAATACAGTCTCTGGATATTGCTTTTGATCTTTGGTGCCCAATACTTTATCGCCTGGGGGCTCTTTAGCCGGCAGCATCTGCTTATCCCCCTCGCCCAATCCTTTATCGCCTATTTTGCGCTTTATCTCGTTTCGCTTATCTCTCATTACCTGAAATCTCTCAAGGAGAAACGCTTCATCCGCAGCGCATTCCAACAGTATTTAGCGCCAGAATTGGTGAATGAATTGCTCAAAGACCCCGGCAAAATAAGCTACGGTGGTTCGCATCAGCATATCTCCGTTCTCTTTAGCGATATCCGGGGCTTTACCACTTTTTCCGAAAAACACGGTCCGCAAGAAACAGTAAACGCTCTGCGCGAATACCTTACTGCGATGGTAAGCGTAATTACCGCCAATAACGGCATTCTGGATAAGTTTGTGGGCGATGCTGTAATGGCGCTTTTTGGCACCCCGCTGCCTTTGGCAGACCACGCCTTTTCTGCCTGCAAATGCGCTCTGGAAATGCAAAGCCGCTTGAAAGAACTAAATGCCAAATGGCAGGCGGAGGGGCGCGATATCTTCGAGATCGGCATCGGTATCAATAGCGGTGAAGCGGTGGTGGGAAATCTGGGCAGCGAACAGATCTTTGATTACACCGCCATCGGCGATACCGTAAACCTGGGCGCGCGCCTGGAAGCAATAAATAAGGATTACTCTACCCAAAGCCAAGTTATCATCAGCGAATACACTTATGAATTGGTAAAAGACAAAGTAATAGTAAATTACCTGGATGAAGTAAAGGTAAAGGGCAAGGATATCGCCGTAAAAATATACGAGCTAAGCGGATTGAAAAACGGCTAAAGGCTGCTATAAGACTTGCGGCATTATTCTTAAAAGATGCCCATGCTCTTTTAGCCAAGCCTTAAAACTCCGATAAGTGGGCAGATAGCGCTCCACCTCTTGCCAAAACTCCGGCGAATGGTTTGGGTGCCTTTGATGGCAAAGCTCGTGAATGATTACGTAATCTATTATGCCCCGAGGCGCCATCACCAAAGCGATATTTAGCGTCATATTCCCTTTGCTGCTATATGAACCCCAGCGGCTTTTCATCCAGCGGCAGCCAATCTTTACTTCATGAAAGCCGAATTCCCTCTGGATTTGCTTTGCCCTGCCTATCATGCCCGGAGCTTGTTTCTCGTAAAAGTCTTTGAGTACTGCCGGCACATTTCGTTCAAAGTATTTATCAATATAGAGTTTATTATCATATTTCCAGCAAAAGCCGGGCTTTTCTACGAAGGATATCTCCAAAGCCTCTCCAAATAATACTATTTGCGCGCCTTCTTTGTATTCTCGCCCCGCACTTCGTTCATTATGGCGCAGAACCAGCCTATCCAAGACATCTTGCTTTTTTACCATCAAATCGTGCAGTTCTTGCGTAGTCATCGCCAGCGGCATCCTCACCTCCAGCCTGCCGTCTGCCAAGGTTTTGAACCTTACGCTTATTCTATCGCTGCGAATTATCAGGATTTTGTCATTATCAAGCATTATCATAAGTTCCTCAGCCAATCTACTATCTCGATTTTCATCTTATCCCGCATATCTCTAAAGGTCTTCAACCCTTCTTCCTCGCTGCGGGCACGGTAATTGATGGGATCGGGGAAAGGGATATGCACGCGCTTTATTGGGTGAAAAAAGTTTGGACAGCGGCGCGCAGCGCTATCACATACGGTGATAATCAAATCCAGATCTTCCCGATGCCAGTATTCGGCGATGGATTCGCTTTTCATTTGCGAGGTATCGATGCCCAGTTCTTCCAACACCTTGTGGGAATAGGGGTGTATGCTGCTGCTTTGCAAACCCGCGGAAAAGCCCTGCCATTTGCCCGCTAAATAATGATTTATCAAGCCTTCTGCTACAATGCTCCGGCAGGAATTTGCCGAGCAGATCACCAATACTTTCTTCATTGCTCTTCCTTTGTTTTATGATGATTCCAATTCATTTATTTGCCGCCTGTATGTCAAGAAGATTTGGCGGATGCCCGTTTAATACCCTCGCAATGCCCTCACCTCTACCGGCAAATTCTGGGTAGAGGTGAGGGCATTGCGAGGGCGGCAATAGAGGAAGAGCCTATGCACCGTGGAGTCCATGGCGGCAAAATATGTGTGCTATTATCGGGATTTACGACCGCCATGGACTTCACGAACCTGGATATGATCCTATGTTTCCGCCACTTGAAGTCAATGTCGCTTGTGAAAGGCGTTGATAGGGTAAAAGGCGGATAAGCGCCATTAACTCCAAGGGCTTGCACTGAAATTGGTTGTTCTGAAAGTCCAAAACAAGCATTCCGAGCGGAGTTCCGTTAGGAACGCTATTTCAGATAGAATTCCGGCAGCCTATCCACACAATTCTATAAAACCCTATCCCCACCTCCTTTCGGTGCCCAAAATCCTTGGGGATTATGGGCACCGAAAGGAGGGTGGGGAATAAAAAACATTCATCAAAACGCAACCATTACCCAGGGTTTATCTTGCCCAAAACGAGCAAGCTCATTTTGGGACAAGAACACCCTAGGCTATCTAAACTGCCGAGGCTGTCCAGTAATACGAAAAACCACACGACAACAAGAAATGTCCACACCTGAAATGTAGGGGTTCAAGGCATTGAACCCGCCGAAAATTATTCGCAACAGCTAATCATTACGGACTCAGTATCAATTTCTTACGGTGTGTGCTGCGCACACGCTTTATTAAAAGCGGGCGCAAAGCATTACGCCCCTACATTCTCGTTTCGTTGGATACCGTGCTTGGTTTTGGCATTTCAGGACAGCCTCTCCGCTCGGAGTGTATGTTTTGGCATTTCTTGAGGGTATCAAATTCCGAGCTTATCTAATATACAGTAAAATGAATAGCACTACAAGGAATGTCCACACTTGAAATGTAGGGGTTCAAGGCATTGAACCCGCCGAAAATTATTCGCAACAGCTAATCATTACGGACTCAGTATCAATTTATTACGGTGTGCCCTTTGCGCCCTACACTCCCAATGTGACAGATATCGTGCTTGATTCTGGCATTTCGGGACAACCTCTCCGCTCGGCAGTCAAGCATTATATTCTCTGTTCAAGCTTCCATCTTTTATGATCTTAAAAATCTGTAAAAGCTTTGTGAAGATTTTGAGAGCAGACACACGGGGCTGCCCCTACATTTCAGGGGTGGATATTTCTTGTTGTTGTGTTGTTTACGCATTTCGGGACAGCTTCAAGATTGCCAGGCATGTTGCAAGCATTTCAGGGCATCCTCAAATGAATGATGGCGGCAGTGCAAACGCAGGTTTTGAACCACCGAAAAAGACAAGCAATACTGCCAATTTACGCTAATTATGAAAAAACCTCAATCTGAACACTAACAGAATATCCTATCCACGTGCGTCAGCGCCTAACACCTAAAACCTAATACCTAACACCTGCGGAGCAAAGCGAAGCCTGCCACCTGCCACCTTAAAAATAGGCTAAGGCGTTTCCTAATCAAACAAGTAATTATAATCCTTAATAAAGGTCTCCCGCAGCTCGGGATTATTTTCGTCAAGCCATCTCAATACTCTGCTTTTTATCTTGATGAGATTGAGTGATGATATACCAGCCAAGCCGTCTTTTATCGCGTTATGAGCTGCATCATTTCCATATAAAGCAGAAAGCAACATCCAAAAAAATGCTTCATTCAGGTCTTGCTCCATATCGTTTCCTAATATGTATTTAGCTCCGAGGTGAAACATGGCATATTCGTTTCCCTGTTCAGCTGCCAATTGAAGCAGCAGCATGGCTTCTTTGGGGTCTTTTTTTACCACTTTGCCCTTATCATAACAAAATGCAAGCTCAAGTTGGGCGTCCGGATCACCTTTGTCCGCCGCTTTCTTGTACCATTGAAAGGCTTCGGCGGGGTCTTTCTTTACTCCGATTCCGCCTGAATATAAAAAACCTAAATAGAATTCGGCTTCGGTATTTCCTTGATCTGCCGCCTTTTTCATCCAAAAGAAAGCGTTCCTTTCAGATTCTTTACTTGCTTCGCTAATATTTAAATACAATTCTCCCAGCACCTTTTGAGCGGAGGCATCACCACGCCTTGCACTTTTTTGAAGTAGTTCAAGGGCTTTATCTTCATCTGGTTCTACATGGATTCCAAAGGTATATAGTATTCCCAATAATAATTCTGCTGCGGCATATTCATTTTCGGCAGCAAAATTCAATAAGCGTAATGCTTCCTCTGGTTCATGAACCAGGTAATGCGTAGCGAGCACATAAGATGCTTCCGGGTCTCCAGCATCCGCGCGGGCTTTTAGAGCTTCAATGTTTTCTGGCTCACTTAGCTTTTCAAGTTCGTTCTTCAAGTCCTTATTATTTTTATTACTTAAGAAGTTTCTATGCATGTTTTTACTCCATAATTTATAGTATATTGCCAAGATAGGGAAGCGGCTGAGGCTGTCAATGAAAATTGCTTCGCTTCGCTCAGCAGGTATTAGGCGATAGGTGTTAGGTGATAGGGCGCTGGCGCAAGGAGTGAAGTTGCCTTATTGTTTGGTTGCTTGGTTGCTAAGTGCAAAGGGCTTAGAGTAGAGAGCCTTGCATCCAGCCTCTTGGACTTCGGTGCGCTTATCCGCCTATCAGTTCGGGCAACGCCTTTGTTTAGTGCGCCGGAGTTCAAGGGGCTTTCCCAAATTATATGATAATGCGTCAGCATCTAAAAAACCATTGCGGGCAGAGCTAAGCAATACCGCTAAAACCTGAGACCTATCTTCCTGACACCTGCGAAGCGCAGCAAAGCGCTTTTGTGCTTGACAAATATTTCCACTTTTATTTGTATCTTGTTCTAAGTTAACTACATCATAGTCTTTGGCTTACATAGTGTGTAGCAGCTGGCTCCCTGTGCAAAATAGTCCGGCTGTCTTTCAAGAATAAAATAAATAAACGAGGTGATACCATGAAACGCAATATCTTGATTCTCTTATTGTTATTAGTTGCTTTAAGCGCCTGCCGCCCCAGCAACAAAGTGATCAAAGACGCGATCAGCGATAGCATTATTAAGAGCATTCCCACCACCTGGTCTGGCAGTTTATTGGGTGGCAAAGCTTTGAATATATACAGCCTGGAAATAGTAAAAGTAGGTAAATATAACAAACATGGCGAATATTACCCGGTAAAAGTGCATTGCCACGGCACCGCCGAAGCAGACCTGCTCTTCGATAAAAAGATCAACGAATTCGATAAAGATGGCGAATTTCATGTATTCTAGGATGAATACGGTGAATGGAAGGCGAGATATTCCGGGGGATTGTAGGGCTGCGCAAGCGAAGCAATGAATGATGAATGATGAATGGTGAATGATGAATTATGAATGATGGCGGTATTGCTCGCGAGCTTCGCAATGGTTTATTAGATGCTGGCGCATGGTGTGTGGGATTGGGGAAAGCCTCTTGGAGTTTTTGCCGCTTATCCGCCTTTTAGTGCTGCCAACGCCTTTCCTTAGCGGCAAAGACTTCAAGTAGCCCTTTCCCAAGTTCGCGGAGCCTGTCCTCCGCTCTAAGCTCTTTATTTTGTCCATAGATTAACACTAATTATCACAAATTACAACTAATTAGCTTTGCCCTATGCTCTTAGCTCTCTGCCCGCCTTTACTGGAAACTCACAACTGATAACTTCAAACCGAGCGTAAGCTATAATTTAATTGCACTTGCGCAGCCAGCATTGTTCATTATTCATTTACGAGCTTACGAGTTCGCGCTCCTCCTCAATCAAACAAATCTTCAAACTCCTCATCAAAAAGGTCTTGCAGATCAGGATTGTTTTCTTTTATCCATTTTTGCACTCTTTTCTTTACCCTTTTCAGTTCTTGTTGCCCTAAATCATCTATTTCAAAACTGAGAAGCTCATCCGCCTTTTGATTTTCATGCAAAGCAGCCAGAATTATCCAAAAGATTCCTTCTTCGGAGTCTTGTTTTACACCATCACCCGTATAGTATTTGCCGCCTAAATATAGCATTGCCTCTTCATTTCCACCTTCTACGGCGGACTTTATTAGGCTAAGAGCTTTTTCCTTGTCCTTTTTTACTTTGATTCCTTCATCATAATACATAGCAAGTTCAAATTGGGCATCTGGATTTCCCTGGGCAGCGGCTTGTTCATACAATTCGATTGCCTTTGCCTGGTCCTTTTTTACCCCTCTGCCGGCGGCATAGCTTACCCCCAAACAGTATTGCGCTTCAGCATCTCCCTGAGCCGCTGCTGCGTTAAACAACTTGAAAGCTTTTTTGAAATCGGTAGTGGGCAAATCATCATAAGCATACATCATTCCCATAATTACCTGAGCTTTGGCAAATCCGCGTTCGGCGCTTTTTTGCAGCAGTTCGACGGATTTCATCGGATTTGGCTTGACTATGTCTCCATCCTCATATAAGGAGCTCATTACATATAATGCTGCCGGATGATCTTGCTTTACAGCCATTTCCAGCCAGCGCAGTGCTTCTTTGGGATTGGGTTTTGTGCCAATGCCCTTTAGAAAAGCATAGCCTTGCTTGAATTGGGCATCTGCATCGCCTGCTTCTGCTTTTGGGACAAGTTCTTGCATTTCTTCTTTGCTGATTTCTAATTCTAAGTCTATCATTATGGGTACTCCTATCTTGTTTTGATTGCCACATTTGGTGAGGGCGCTGAAGCGTCAACTGAAAATTGCTTTGTGGGGTGTTTGAACGCAGTGTGCACCAAAGGGAGGAGGTGGCGGATAAAAGATATTCATCAAAATACATCCCTCCCCCAAAAAATAATTCTGGTTTTGTCCACTGCTTGTCCACTAATAGCGTATTGGAGGCTGGGTGCAATGTGGCGGTCTTTTATACTCATCAAGAATGATATGCTATTACAAGATTGCAACGTCTTCGCACCATATTCATCGTGTGCGTCAGCTTAATTTTACACTCTACATTTAATGGCTGTGCCTGATTTTCCTTGACCTTATTTCAGGCTATAAAATAATGCCTCATAATGAGTAAAGTGCGCAAAATGCGTTATTTACCCGATAACTGATAATAATAAATAAGATATAAAAGGAGTAGCTAAATGTTTGAAGCATTAGCCCAAAAAATCGAGAAGCTTACTTTGGAGCTTGTAAATATCCAAAGCGTGGTGGGAAGCCCGGACGAAAATAAGGTTTCCGAAAAAGTGTATGAGAAGTTCAGCCAGATGCCTTACTTTATTAAGCATCCGGAAAACTTAAGATATGTTTTTACCAAAGACGATCCCTTGCAGCGCAAATCCGTAGTGGCGGTGCTAAAAGGCAAAAAGAACAATAGTAAAAAGACTTTAGTAGCGATAGGGCATACCGATACCGTGGGTATTTCGGATTATGGCACGATAGCCGAATATGCCACGAAGCCTTTGGAATTGGCAGAAAAGCTGCGCGAACTGAGCCTTTCTCCGGACGCCCTAAAAGACCTCAATTCCGGTGAATATCTCTTTGGTCGCGGTGTATTTGATATGAAATGCGGCACTTCCACTTTGATGAGCATTCTGGAAGCGCTTTCCGAAAAGCCGGAAGACTTTGAAGGCAACCTGATAATGGCAGCCGTTTGCGACGAAGAAGGTGGCTCCAAAGGGATGCTGGCAGTGGTGGAAGAGCTTATCGAACTGCAAGCGAGTGAAGGCTTTGAATATATGGCGGTATTGGATACGGATTACAGCGCGCCGCGCTACGAAGGCGATAATACGCGCTACATTTATGTGGGCACCGTGGGCAAGCTGATGCCCAGTTTTTATGTAATCGGCGCCGAAGCGCATGCCGGAGACCCCTTCAAAGGCGTGGATTCAAATCACGTTTCCTCTGCCATTATGGAGGAAATGAACTTCAATACCGAGTATTGCGACGCTGCCGAAGGCGAAGTGACGGTTCCGCCCATCTCCTTGCGTCAGCAGGATTTGAAGCCAGAATATTCCGTGCAAACCAATCGCGCCAGCTATCTGTATTTCAATTTTAGCACCCATAGCAGCACTCCGGATAAGGTATTGGAATTGATGAATAAAGGCGCCCAAAAAGCCTTCCAAAAGGTGATCGACAGCCTGAACGAAGAATATAAAAAGTATTGCGATAGCAACAAGTTTCCTTACGAAAAGCTGCCCTGGGTAGCCCGCGTAATGAGCTATGAAGAGCTTTATGAGAAAGTAAAAGCCGAGCGTGGGGCAGAGCTGGATAAGGCAATGAAGGAGCTGAGTGCGCGCCTAATGCAGGATGAAAACCTGGATGAGCGCATCTTTGCCCTGAAGATGGTGGAAGAATTGCACAATATGTGGTCGGACAAAAACCCCGTGGTTATCTCTTACTACTCGCCGCCTTATTACCCGCATATCTATGTGAAAAACGAGAATCCGCTGGAGAAAAAGCTGCTGAGCACCCTAGAAAATGTGTTGAAAAACACCGAGAGCAAATACGATATTGCGATTAAGAAGTTTTATCCTTATATCAGCGACCTCAGCTATGCCGCCGCACCCCGCGAGGCAAACGCCATCGACTCTTTGAAGAACAACATGCCCGGCTGGGGCGAGCGCTACAATCTGCCCATCGAAGCCATGCAAAAGCTGAACCTGCCGGTGCTGAATATTGGTCCCTTTGGCAAAGATGCGCATAAATACACTGAGCGGCTGGAAAGGGATTATTCCTTTAATGTGGCACCGAGGTTGGTGTATGCGACGGTGCTTGGTTTGTTGAGCTGATGCGTATCAAGGTGTTAGGTGATAGGTGTTAGGCGCTGACGCTCATTGCAGAATGCGCTTGCTTGCGCCTAATATTGAGAATAGTGTAAGGGATAAGGTGGCAGCGCTTTGCAAGGTGGCAGGTTGCAGGTCGCAGGCGCTTTGCAAGGTGTTAAGTGATAGGTGTTAGGTGTTAGGCGCTGCGCTGGGAGATAAGATACCCTGCAAGCGGTTTTCAGGATCGGAGGGCATGAAAATGAAAGAAAGCGGGTACAAGGAAAGTGATTATGAAAGAAACAAAAAAAAAATAGCTACAAAGATTTGATTGTATGGCAGAAAGGAATGGATTTGGCGGTGATGGTTTATAAAGTTACAGCCAATTTCCCAAAAAATGAATTGTATTCGCTCACGTCTCAAATGCGCCGTGCAGCAACATCGATTGTTTCTAACATTGCAGAAGGAAAGGGAAGAGATTCCAAGCCAGAATACTTGCATTTTCTCGCAATATCTGAGGGATCGCTTTGTGAGCTTGAAACGCAGATATTGCTTTCTGTTCGTCTAAATTATTTAGGTGAAACGGATTCAAAAACTCTGCTGGAACTGTGCGATGAAATAGGCAGAATGCTTACAACATTGCGCTCAAAACTAAAGGTGGTTTAAGTAACTTACTCTAATACTTAGGTGCCAGGCGATAGTTTTTGGTGAAAATGGACGGTATAAACGTTTTGCAGCAGGCTTTCGGCTACAGCGCTAAGATCTTAATCAACAAGATAATTTCGCCCCGAGCGTCAGCGCCTATCACCTAACACCTTGCAATGCGAAACAAGAAAAGTTGCAGGATACCACGATTTACACAGTATCACTATAATAAAGACATAAGAACCAAAAAGAGGTAAAATGAAACGATTTCTGCTCCTCATCCTCTTGCTGCCGGCTTTGTTGGTGGCAGGGGAGTACAGCTTGGATGGGCTTATCGAACACGGGATTGCCCACAGCTATCAGATTCAGAAGGAAGAGCTTAGCGCAGGGATTAGCGCCAGTTCGCTTAGCAGTGCGAAGTGGAATATGGTGCCGGAAGTGGCGCTAAATGCGGGGATTTCGCAGGATTTTGATCCAGCGCCCGCGCGCAGCGCTACCAGCAGCAATGCCGGAATAAGCGTAAGCAAAAGCATCTCCCTGAACGATCCGGCATATTTTGCCTATCGCCAGGCTTTAATCGATAAGAATAGCGCCGCGCTCAAATTTCAGCAAGGCTACAAAAGCTATGTGTATCAGGTGTTTCAGGCATATCTGGAAGTGCTTTCCGCACAAAAGCGCAAACAGGCTTTGGAAGAGAACCAGGCAATTCAAAGCCGGGTATTGGAGCAAAGCCAGCTGCTACTGCGTTTGGGCAAAGTAACGCCATTTGAGGTAAAGCAAAACGAGATTGCGCTGATGAATTCGCAGATCAGCATCTTGCAGCTCGAAAATAGCATCTCCAATAGCCGGGCAAAGCTTTTTGCTCTGGTGCGCATGGATGATGAGGGCTTTGATTTGCAGGATTTAGAGGTGGATTTGGAAAAGAACATTCCCGCTTTGGAACAGGAGCAAATACTTGAGCATCTTTTGCTAAAGCAAGAGCTGAAGCGCCAAGACCTTACCAAAAAGCAGAACTCGCTGGATGACATTCCCAGCCTGAGCCTTAGCTACAATTACTCACGAAGGGTATCTGGCGAAGACTTTGATTTTGACCAATACAGCACTTCCCACGGCTTGAATCTGGGCATATCATATTCTTTGTGGAACTATTTTCGCCACGGTGAAAATAAGACGCGCGCCAAAATCAACCGTCAGATTACCGAGATGAATCTTAGCGATAGTCAGGAGCAAACGCAGCGCGAATATGAAAGCATCGTAAAAGAATTGCAGTATCTTTTGCGGTTGGAAGAGCTTAATTACGAGCGTTTGCAGCAATCCACCCAGCAGGTGAGCATTGCAGAAGAGCGTTATCGTTTGGGGCTTATTCAGCTTTTGGATTTGGATAAAACGCGCACGGATTATATCGCGGCGGATATCGATTATCATACAAACCGGTATCAGATCATCGCCAAACAAGAGGCATTGAACTTTCTGCTTTCGGGCAATATCTTAGGCAAATGGTAAGAATCTATGAAGAAATACATCAAATACATCGTAATCGTAATCGTAATCGCTGCGGCGCTAATAGCTTTTAGCACTTATCGCAAGAAAAGATCGGCGCCAGAATGGAGAACCGATGGTGCCAGCAGGGGATCGGTGCGCGAAGTGGTAACCGCCACGGGTTCGCTAAACCCCTATCTTTTGGTAGATATAGGCACCGAAGTTAGCGGCAAAATAGAGAAACTCTATAAGGATTTTAACGACACCGTAAAGAAGGGCGAGCTATTGGCAAAACTGGATACCGAGCTACTGGATACCAGCCTGGAAGCCTCGCGCGGGGATTTGAATAAAGCGCTAACGGCGATGGCGGAAGCTAAGCTGGATTATGACCTTCTCACCGAGCTTTATGAAAAGGATATGAGCCCGGAATATGAGATGCGCAAGGCGGAATTTAAGTATCAAACCGCACAGCAAAACGTGGCAAATGCGCGGCTGAACCTGCAGCGCGCCCAGAAAAACCTGGATAATGCCTATATCAAAAGCCCCATCAATGGCGTAATCGTTTCCCGCAATATCGATGAGGGGCAAACGGTGGCGGCAAGCCTGAATTCACCTACTTTGTTCCTGATTGCGAATAACTTGGAACGCATGCAGATCAAAGCCAGCGTGGATGAAGCGGATATCGGCAAGATCAAGATGGGTATGCCGGTGGAATTTAACGTGGATGCGCATCCCAGCCAGCTTTTTACCGGCAATGTGCAGCAGATTCGCCTGAATTCCAATACGGAATCGAACGTGGTGAGCTATACGGTGATCATCGACGCCCAAAATCCGGAGCGTAAATTGCTGCCGGGAATGACTACAAACGTCACCTTCATCATCCAGGCTAAAGAGGGCGTGATGCGCATTCCGGAGATGGCTACGCGCTTTCGCCCCAGCAAAGAAACCTGGGAACTCTTTGGGCTGAAATGGGATGATGAGCTTCTAAACGCTGGCGCAAAACTGCGCGCCGATGCAGCCGCCAAAGCCGCGGAAGCTGCGAAAGGTTCCGAAGCTGCGGTAGCTTCTGCGGGTAAAGGCATGGGTGGAATGGGAAATACCGGCGCCAAAGGCGGCATGGGCATGCGCGGTGCGGGTGGTGGTGCAAATGCCGGACGCAGCACCGTGGTTTGGATTCTAAAAAACGATGTGCCTTCTCCAGTTTTGGCAAAAACCGGCGTTTCTGACGGTGCATACGTGGAACTCATCGAAGGCGTAAGCGAAGGAGATATCCTGGTAACCGGCGTGATTTCAAAAGATAACAAATCTAACTCTCAAAGCTCAGCCAGACCCGGTATGAGAGGATTCTAATGCCGGAGGTACTGCTTAAAACCATCGGTCTGGCAAAGACTTACCAGATGGGTGAAGTGCAGGTGCAGGCCTTGCGCTGCGTGGATTTGGAAGTGCGTAGCGGAGAGTTTATCGCCATCATGGGCGCCAGCGGCAGCGGAAAGACCACATTGATGAACCTCTTAGGTTGCCTGGATCACTCTTCTACCGGAGAGTATATTCTGGATGGAATCCCCGTGCACAAAATGAACGATAACGAGCTTACCGCTATCCGAAATCAAAAGATTGGCTATGTGTTTCAAAGCTTTTATTTGCTGCCGCGCACTACTGCTTTGGAAAACGTGGAATTACCCCTTTTGTATTGCCACAAATGCAGACTGCGCGAGCGGCATGAAAAAGCCACCAAAGCGCTGGAAATAGTGGGAATACAAGATCGCGCGCATCACCATCCAAATCAGCTTTCCGGCGGACAGCAACAGCGGGTGGCGATCGCACGTGCCATCGTAAATGACCCCGTCTTCATTTTGGCAGATGAACCTACCGGAAATCTGGATACCCGCACCAGCATCGAAGTAATGAACGTATTTCAACAGCTGCATGCCCAAGGCAAAACCGTGGTGCTCGTTACCCACGAAATGGATATCGCGATGTATGCCCAAAGGCATCTCACGTTTCGGGACGGGCGCTTGATCTCGGATAAGATAAATCCAAACCCCAAAAGCGCTAAAGCAGACCTTTTGAAGCTGCCCAAAGCGGATGCGGAGGAGACAACATGAGTATTTTGGGAATCTTAAGAATAGCGCTTAAATCTTTGGCGCGCAATAAAACCCGCACCTTTCTTACCATGCTGGGCATCATTATTGGCGTAGCCGCCGTGATCGCCATGCTCGCCATCGGGCAGGGTGCCAAAAAGATCGTGGAAGACCAGGTAAACTCCATGGGCACAAACGTGATCCAAGTCTTTTCAAACTTTAGCCAATCCACTGTGCGCGCAGGTGCGGGTGGGGGTAATTTGCTGAACATGGGAGACATGGAAGCCATTCGCGATCAAGTAAATGGCGTGCTCTATGTATCGCCAATCTACAATACATTTGGTCAGCTAAAATACGAAGGGAAAAACTGGCGCACGGGCGTAATGGGCGTGGATGCAGATTTCTTTTTGATTCGGGATATGAAAATTGCTAAAGGCGAAAGCTTTCATAGCTCGGATGTGGATAACGGCGCCAAGGTATGCGTGATCGGTAAAACCGTGGCGGATAATCTCTTTGGCGATATCGACCCTGTGGATAAGATCATCCGCATCCGAAATATCCCCTTCACCGTGAAAGGGGTTTTGGAAGCCAAAGGACAAAGCGTGATGGGGGGCGATCAGGATGATACCGTAATCGCACCATATTCCACCGTTTATACCCGCCTTTTGGGACACCGCTGGCGCATGATGACCATCATCGTTTCCGCCGTTAGCCGGGAGCAAATCCATCTTGTACAACAGGATATTCTGGAGCTTTTGCAAGTGCGCCATCGCGGCACCACCAGCGAAGAATTTATGGTGCGCTCGCAAACAGACCTGGCAGAATCTGCCAATGAAGTATCGAATACTATGACCATCCTTCTGGCGTCAATCGCTGGCATCTCCTTACTGGTGGGCGGTATCGGCATTATGAATATCATGCTGGTATCGGTTACAGAACGCATCAAAGAGATTGGTATCCGCCGCGCGGTGGGTGCTGGCAAACAGGATGTGCTCTTGCAATTTATCATCGAAGCCGTATCCATCAGCATTATGGGCGGCATCCTGGGCATCTTCCTGGGCACCGGAGCCGCCAAGGTGGTAAGCAACGCCATGAAATGGAATGTGGCGGTTACCGCTTGGTCTGTAATCCTCTCCGTGGGCTTCTCCATGGCGATCGGCATCTTTTTCGGCTGGTATCCAGCAAAAAAAGCAGCGAATCTTAATTTGATTGATGCTTTACGCTATGAATAATGGCGCTTGAGCTTCGCTGCGCTACGCAATGAATAATGAATGATGAACGATGAATGATGAATAATGAAGGTATTGCTCGCAAGCTCGCAATGGATATTTAGAAGCTTACGCATCGTGGCGAGAATGTCCAGAAATACGAAATGTGGTCAATAACAGGAGATTTCGGAGCGCGAAAATGTAGGGGGCAGGTCGATGTGCCTGCCCCAAAACAGTATAATAACGTAAATGATGAAACTACCGTACCAGCTTGCCCTGGACGGGGCAACATGCCTGCCGGATTAGTTCCGGAGGAACGAAAGTTTAGGTAGCATTAAATGTCCCACACGAAGCATAAAAAATAAAACTCCAGCCCCTGACGGGGCAAGATTGTCAGGCAGGTAGCAAGCATTTCAGGACAACCTTAAGATTGTTTATGTTTCCACATTTTCTGGATAACTGCATGCCTTGCAGATTACTCAAGGAATTACCCACCACGAATGAACAAACGCCTAAAATTATGAGATGAAGCCCAATGTGTGAGAGGTGCAGCTCTTTTCCCGCCCTCACAATGCCCTCGCCTCTCCGCCTAAATAGTGGGGAGAGAGGACGGCATTGCGAGGGCATCAATAAGGAAAAGAATGGCAAAAAAAGGTGCGGCATGCAAGCCCTTGGAGTTAATGGCGCTTACCCGCATAACACCATATCAACGCATTAAGAAAGCGACATTGACTTCAAGTGGCGGCAACAAATCCAGATAATGGCACACATATTTTGCCGCCATGAACTCCACGGCTTCGTATGAAGCTGAGCCTGCACAATACCCCGAACATATTCCTACGCAAATAGATGCAGCTATATGTTCAATACTGGTTATTGACACCCGACACCTGACACCTAACACCTATGCGAAAAACGGAGTTTTTTTAGTGGACAAGGATTCCCCCTTTTTTAAATTGGTTTACTATATAAAAAACCGAGTTAATTCAGCTAAAGATAAAGGATTTTGTGGTTATGAAAAGCGACAGTGAGAGTTCGCTCTCAAAGATACGAAATATTGGCATTATGGCGCACATCGATGCCGGCAAGACTACTACTACGGAACGGATACTATTCTATACCGGGTTCTTGCACAAGATGGGCGAAGTGCACGATGGAAATGCTTTTACAGACTGGATGGAGCAGGAGCGCGAGCGCGGAATTACCATTACATCAGCTACGGTGAATTGCCCCTGGCACGATAACCTGATCAATATCATCGATACTCCGGGGCACGTGGATTTTACCGCCGAGGTGGAGCGTTCTTTGCGCGTATTGGATGGTGCAGTGGGCGTATTTTGCGCAGTGGGCGGGGTGGAACCCCAGTCCGAAACAGTGTGGCATCAGGCAGACCGCTACAAGGTGCCGCGCCTGGCGTATATAAACAAAATGGATCGCATCGGGGCAGATTATGAACGGGTAATAATGATGATTCATGAACGGCTGAATCCCAAAGCCTGCGCCATCAATATCCCTATCGGCAAAGAGGATTGCTTCGAGGGTGTAATAGACCTTGTAAGCATGGAAGCCTGGTATTTTGATCCCCTTACTCAAGGCTCGGAGACGCGGCATCTGGAGATTCCCCAACAGCTTATACCGGGTGCCTTGGCAGCACGTGAACACCTTTTGGAAAAAATCGCGGAGTATGACGATGAGCTAATGATGCTCTATCTGGAAGGGGAAGAGATTCCCGAAACCCTCATCAAGAAGGCGATTCGCAAGGCGACCATCGACCACGGCTTCATCCCCGTGCTCTGCGGCTCTTCGCTGAAAAACAAAGGCTTGCAGCTATTGCTAAACGCCGTGGTGGACTATCTGCCTAGCCCCATCGATATTGGGGATACCCATGCCTTTGATGCCGAAACCGGCGAGCCTGTGCCGCTGGCGCCGAATCCGGATGGTCCTCTGGTGGCGATGGCGTTTAAGGTGCAGATGGATAAATATGTGGGCAGGTTGGTATATATCCGCGTTTATTCCGGCACTCTCAAGAAAGGCGGCAGCTTTATAAATATGAATGGCGGAAAGCGCGAGCGCGTATCCCGGCTCTTGCAGATGATGAGCAATAAAAAGCAAGATTTGGATTGCCTTCATGCCGGCGATATCGGCGCAGTGGTGGGCAGTAAGCATCTGGTAACGGGCGATACCCTTACCGATGGCAAGCTGGATGTATTCCTTACCCAAATGCACTTTCCAGATTCCGTAATCTCCATTGCCATCGAGCCTAAAACCAAGGCAGACCAGGAGAATCTGGGAGCCGCTTTGGCAAGGATGGAAGAGGAAGACCCCACCTTCAAAGTGCATGTGGATAAGGATACGGGGCAAACGCTGATCTCCGGAATGGGCGAATTGCACCTGGATATTATTGTGGATCGCATCCGCCGCGAGTTTGGCGTAAATGCCAATGTGGGCACTCCGCAGGTAAGCTACAAAGAGACCATTACCCAATGCGTGGAGCATCAGGAAGTTTTCCAGCGCGAGATGGCAGGCAAGGGAAACTATGCAGATGTAAAGCTGCGGCTTTGCCCCATTGCTTTGAATAGCTTGCCTGAGGATACCAAGAATACCTTCAAATGCTGCATTCCGCCGGAAGTGATTCCGAGCGAATATTGGAAAGCCATCGAAGAGGCGGCGTTGAACGCTTTGGCAGATGGACCCCTAATCAGTGGCAATGTGGAACGCGTAGCGGTAGAGCTTAT
>JAQVIX010000084.1 GCA_028695495.1 Candidatus Cloacimonadota bacterium
GCTTTTGATCTACGTAGGAAAACTTCACCGTTTCGCCTATCTCCAGGCTGCCGCTATCCGGCTGCACCTTACCCATGATGATCTCAAAGAGCGTGGTTTTTCCCGCACCATTGGGTCCGATTACGCCCACGATGCCGCCAGCGGGCAGATTGAACTCCATATTCTCAAAGAGCAGCTTTTCGTCATAAGCCTTGCTCAAGCCCTTAGCTACTATCACCTTGCTGCCCAGATTGGGACCGGGAAAGATGGGCAGCTGCTGCGTGCTGCGCTCTTTTTCGTATTCCACACTTGAGAGCTTTTCAAAGTGTTGGATGCGCGCTTTGCTTTTGGCTTGCCGTGCTTTGGGGCTGCTTTGTATCCAATCCAGCTCTTCCGCCAGGGCTTTCAGGCGCCGGCTATCCGCCTTTTGCTCCTGCGCCAGACGTTGCTGCTTTTGCTGAAGCCAGGAGCTGTAATTCCCCTGATATGGTATGCCTTCGCCGCGATCCAGCTCCAGTATCCAGCCCGCTACATTATCCAAAAAGTAGCGATCGTGCGTAATGGCTATTACCGTGCCTTTATAGTCTTTGAGGTGCTTTTCCAGCCAGAGGATGGTTTCCGCATCCAGGTGGTTGGTGGGTTCGTCAAGTAGCAAGATATCCGGCTGTTCCAAAAGCAAACGGCAAAGTGCCACGCGGCGCCGCTCTCCCCCGCTTATCACGCGGATGCTCATCTCCTTAGGCGGGCAACGCAGGGCATCCATTGCCAATTCCAAACGGCTATCCAAATCCCAAGCATTTAGCGCCTCTATCTTATCCTGCACTGCTGCTTGTTCGTCCAAAAGCGCATTCATCTCAGCATCCGAAAGCTCTTCCATAAAGCGCATATTGATGGCTTCAAAGCGCTCCAGTAGCAGGATGGTATTCTTTACGCTCTCGCGCACCACTTCCCACACCGTTTTATCTTCATCCAGCTGCGGGTCTTGTTCCAGATAGCCGATACTGTAGCCTTTGCTCATGGCTACGCTGCCTAAATAGTCTTTATCCAGCCCCGCCATAATCTTTAGCAAACTGCTTTTGCCGCTGCCATTTAGCCCCACCACGCCAATCTTGGCGCCATAGTAATAGCCCAAATAGATGTCCTTTAGGATATAGCGGCTTCCATCCACCACCTTCCCTACGCCGGTCATCTGATATATTACTTTATTCTCTTGCAAATTAACTCCTTAAATAGCTTGTTCCAGATCGGGTTTTCTACCCAATTCCCGCGCTAAGATAAAGAAGATACTCTGCATAAAGAAGCAGATAAAGAGTGTGAGCAGCTTGGGTATAGAGTAATAAACCATCGCCCCGATGCCCATCTTTGCTATCATAATGCCAAGGCGGGTAGCATTATAGAGGCTATAGATAAAGGCGGCAAACCACAGCACGGCAAATACATAGTATTTGATGGTGCATACGCGGTGAGACGGCTCTGCCTTTTGATTTGCCAGATCGCGGATGCCGCTAATTACGAAAGCAGGGGAAAGCAGCGCTACCGAAGCTACCGCTACCAGATAGTAAAGCTGCGGGTCAAAATTCCCCCAGGAATGAAGCAGCTTAAATACCACGCCCAAAATGCCCGCTATCACAAGTGCAGTAATAAGCGGCCATAGCAGGGAGCCAATGGGTGGATAAGGCAGGGGCTTAGTATCTGCTCCGTTAAAAGCCTCCGGCGGAAGCTCTACAAGTTTCTCTGCTTCTTCATCGTAAATGGGGCGCCGCTTTTGCAATTCCTGCTGCACTGCCTCGCGGATTTCACTATCACTTTCGGCAGAATCCAAGAGATCCTGCAAGGCAGCATCGCTGTAAGTGCTATAATCGATGTTATCCATGGTTTTGTTCCTTTGTTTTTTATAGTTAATTAGTTTCTTTGTTAAAAGGGCAGACACATTGGTCTGCCCCTACAATCTAATCTGGCAATGGGCTAACCCATACCTTCATTCTACATTTTACATTCTACATTTTACATTTTACATTTTACATTTTACATTCTACATTCTACATTCTACATTTTAAATTCCACGGTTCAGGTCCGTCTAAACCATAGCGATCGCTTTCTTCGGACATTTGCTTACACAAATCTCGCAGCCCACGCACTTCTCTTTATCCACCACGTGCAGCTGTTTCACCTCGCCGCTAATGGCTTGCACTGGGCAGGCTTTGGCGCAGATGGTGCAGCCAATGCAGCCTTCGGGATCGATCTCCGCTTTCTTGCGGATACCTACTAATAAATCCAGGATTGCTTTGGTGGGGCATACCGTGGCGCAGATGCCGCAATTGATGCACTTTGTGTAATCTATACGCGCCAGATTATCTGTAATGGTGATGGCATCCACCGGGCATTTCTTGGCGCAGAGTCCGCAGCCCACGCAGGGGAAGGTACTGCCACACACCGCTTTGGCATCCGGCGTTTTATCCTTTGACGAGCATTTGATATATACGTTTCGGTTATAGGGCACCAGCTGGATGAGTCCGCGCGGGCAGGCATTTACGCAGGCGCCGCAGGCGGTGCATTTAGTAAAGTCGATCACCCGCATCCCCAGTTCATTGATGCTGATGGCATCGAACTTACAGGCTGCCATGCAGTCATTTTGCCCCAGGCAGCCCCAGGAACAGCTATTGGGTCCGCCGGCGATATTTACTGCCGCTTTGCAAGAGCCGATTCCTTCGTATTGATATTTCCAGCGCGTGTTATTATAGCCACCGCTGCTGCAATGGATTACCGCCACGCGCTGCTCCATCGCTTTGGCAGAGATGCCCATGATCCGGGCAATCGCCGCCACCGCTGCCGCTCCACCGGGTGCGCATTTATTGATCTCCTCTCCCCCGTTTACGATATTCTCGGCATATCCGGCGCAGCCCGCTTTGCCGCAGGCGCCGCAATTTGCCCCCGGCAGGGCGGAGATGATTTCTTCCACACGCGGGTCGATCTGTACTTCAAAGAGTTTGGACGCCACCGCCAGGATAAGCCCAAAGATCAAGCCCAAAGAGCCGATGATAAGCACCGGAATCCCGATGGCGCCCAAAGTGCTTACGCTTTGTAAAAGTATAATACTCATCTATCGCCTCCTTAGATTTTGAAGCCCATAAAGCCGTAAAAAGCCAATGCCATGGTGCCGGCAAGGATGAGCGCAATGGGCATGCCTTTCATGCTTTTGGGCATTTCCACCATCTCCAGGCGCATGCGGATACCCGCCATTGCCAAGAGCATAAGGGTAAAGCCCACGCCGCTGAAAAAGCCGTTTAATACGCTATCTAGGAAGTTGTAAGCCGTGCCATCGCTGCGCAGCATCCCCGTATTCAGGATTGCCACGCCCAATACCGCGCAATTTGTAGTAATCAGCGGCAAAAATACGCCCAGCGATTTATACAGCGCCGGTGCATTCTTTTGGATTACCATCTCCACAAATTGCACCAGAGCGGCAATGGTAAGGATAAAGGCAATGGTTTGCAGATATTCCAGCCCAAAGCGGCGCAAAAGGAAGATATCGATGAGGTAGCAGAAGGCGCTGGCAAGCGTCATTACAAAGATTACCGCCAGCCCCATCCCGATGGCAGAATCCAGCTTTTTGGATACACCTAAATAGGGGCAAAGCCCCAAAAAGCGCGAAAGGATGAAGTTTTGGATAAAGATGGCAGTCATTGCCATCACAAAGATTTCGCCGAGATACGTCATTGTTTCTTCTCCTTCACCATGCTGAGGATTGCCATCAAAAAGCCCAGAGTAAGGAAGGCTCCCGGTGCCAATATCGCCACCAGCATGGGGTCATAAGTAGCGGGCAATATCTTTATACCCAGCCAGGTTCCGGCGCCCAAAAGTTCGCGGATGGTAGATACCACCATGAGCGAGAGCGTAAAACCCAGCCCCATGCCAATGCCATCGGCAGCGCTCATGATTACGTTATTCTTGCTGGCAAAAGCTTCTGCACGCCCCAGGATGATGCAATTTACCACAATAAGCGGGATAAATAGCCCCAGGGATTTATGCAGCGCGGGCACATACGCCTCCATTAGCATATTCACCACGCTTACAAACGCCGCAATTACCACGATATAGATGGGGATGCGGATACTGGAAGGGGTGATATCCTTGATCAGGGAGATGATGATATTGGAGCATAGCAATACAAAGGTAGCTGCCAGCCCCATCCCGATGGCGTTTTTTACCGAAGTAGTCACCGCCAAAGTAGGGCACATCCCCAATACGATCACAAAGATGGGGTTCTCTTTGATAATGCCTTTGGTTAGTTCCTTAAAGAAGTTCATAATTCCGCTCCCATACTTGCTTTGATAGCGGCGATGCCTGCCTGGATGGAAGAGGCGATAGCGCGGCTGGTAATGGTTGCGCCCGAAAGCGATACCACCTGCCCGCCATCCTTATCCACCTTCAGATCGGCTTCTGCCAGGTTCTTAAACTGATTGCTAAAGCTTTCCTGCTCGCAATTTGCGCCCAGTCCCGGAGTTTCCGCCTGGTCTATCACCTTTATCGCCAAAACCTTAAAGTCCTTATCGATACCCACCATGGTTTTTACCTCGCTGGAATATCCCTTTTGCGAGCAGATGAAGGTATAGCCCAATACAAGGGTGCTATCCTCTTTTGCCCGCGCCCTGAAGTATTGCATCCCACTGGCGGTGCTATCTGCCGCAAATACAGCATCCGGTATCAATTTCTCCCGTGTATCGATTTCATCTTTCGTCTTGCGATCTTGAATAATGGGTGCGGTAAGGGTATTTAAGTAAGCCAAGATACCCGTAGCCACCACACAGAAGATGAGCAAGATAAAGCCAAGCTTGAGATAGTACATCATTTTTTCACCTTCCCGAAAGATTTTGGCATGGTGAGTTTATCGATAAGCGGCGTAAATACATTCATCAAAAGGATGCTGTAGCTTACGCCTTCCGGATAGCCACCCACCAGGCGGATTACGATGGTAAGCAGCCCGCAGCCAATGCCAAAGATGATGCGCCCCGTTTTGGTATATGGCGTAGTGGTATAATCCGTAGCCATAAAGAAGGCGCCCAGTAGCAAACCGCCGGCAAAGATATGAAAGAAAGGCAGCATCAGCGAAGTTCCGTTTTCGCCTATTCCGCCAAAGAAAAAGCTAAGCACAAACACCGTGCCGATATAAAAGAGCGGGATGCGCCACTCGATGATATTGCGAACAAGTAGATACGCCGCACCCAAGAGCAGCGCAAAGGCAGATACCTCGCCAATGCAGCCGCCGATATTACCCCAAAAGAGGCTTTTTAGCGTTTCCATCTCGGTAAGCGAGCTTAAGATTCTGCTGCCCAGTTCCAAACCACCCGCCTTCGCATTGATCTCCGCCACAAAGCTGGTATCGCGCAGGGTTTTTGCCACATTCAAAGGCGTGGCTCCGGTAAGCAGTTCATAAGCCTTAGGCGAAAGCGAGGGTAAATCCGTGGCAATACGGCTGAGGTTGTTGATTCCGCTGATGGCGCCGCCTTTTGCCGCCACCCAGCCCGCCGTCATGCGAGTAGGCCAGCTGGCAAGTAGAAATGCGCGGCCCAAAAGCGCGGGGTTTACGGGGTTATTTCCCAGCCCGCCAAAGACTTGCTTGCCTACTCCAATAGCAAATACCGCTCCCACCATGGGCAGCCAGATCGGCGCTCCTACATGGATATTAAAAGCAAGCAGCAAACCGGTAAGAAAAGCCGAGCCATCGTGCACAGTTATAGGCACCTTGCGCCATTTTTGGATGAGCGCCTCGGCTATTACCGCACTCAGCGCCCCCGTAAGGCTAAGCATCAGTGCGCGCAGCCCCCAGTAATAAACGGCAAAGACCAGAGCTGGTACTAAGGCGAGCACCACATTCCACATCACGTTTTTGATGCTGGAACCATCGTGCACATGCGGAGCGGCAGAAACTAAATACTTATCTTTCATTTGCTTTTCCTTTGTTCTTCTGCATAGCGAATTTTACCGGTATCAATGTATTGAACCAGCGGGATTTGCGCGGGGCATACATAAGCGCAGCTGCCGCATTTGATGCAGTCATTTAGCCCTGCATTTACCGCTTCATCCAGATTTTTGTATTTAACGGCATTGGCGATAATGGTGGGAATAAGATTCATGGGGCATACATCCACGCAGCGCGAGCAGCGGATGCAATTGTGTTCCTGCATCTTATGCGCCGCTTTTTCATCAAAAAGCACCAAACCGCTGCTACCTTTGCTCATTCCCGCTTCCAGGCTGGGCAGCGCAAAGCCCATCATCGGTCCGCCGGAGATAGCCTTGCCTACTGCCTCTTTGGCACCGCCGCAATAGTCCAAAAGCTCGCTAAAGAGCGTTCCAATCGGCGCCAGCAAGTTCATGGGCTTATTTACCACTTTGCCGGTAACGCTGATTACGCGCTCGATCAAGGGCTTTTTGTAGCGAATTGCCTCGTAGATGGCAAAGGCGGTTGCCACATTTTGCACCACCACGCCCACCGCCATGGGCAATCCGCCGGCGGGAACTTTACGACGCGTAGCGGCAAAGATCAGCTGCTTTTCCGCACCCTGCGGATAGCGGAGCTTGAGCGGCTGTACAAAGATATTCTTTTCGGAAGCCACCAGCTTTTCCATACTGGCAATGGCATCCGGTTTATTCGCCTCGATGCCGATTACCCCTTGCCTGGCGCCCACGATCTTCATGATCAGCTTTAGCCCCTGGATGATCTCCTGCCCGCGCTCCAGCATTAGCCTATAGTCGCTGGTAAGATAAGGCTCGCATTCCACGCCATTGAGGATAACTGTATCGATCTTGGTGCCTTCCGGCGGCGAAAGCTTTACCAAAGTAGGAAATCCCGCACCGCCCATCCCGCAGATGCCGGCAGCGCCAATCCGCTCTTTCATCTCGGCAATATCCAGCTCCAGATAGTTTGGGTCATCGATTAATTCGATCATCTCGTTTTTACCATCGGACAATATCTCAATCGCCAGGCTACTAATCCCCGTGGGATGCAGCATTTTGGCGATCTTGCTCACCTTGCCGCTGATGGAGGCGTGTGCAGGAATGGAAACAAAACCGGTAGCTTCGGCAATTTTTTGCCCTTTTTTCACCTCATCGCCTACTGCCACAATGGGCGCGGAGGGAGCTCCGATATGTTGAGAAAGATGAATCTGCACCCGCGCGGGCGGGGGAAATTCACTTATGGCTGCGGCTGCGGAATAATGCTTTTCATCGTGAGGGTGGATACCCCCAGGAAAGGTCTTTAAGCGCATCAACTCTCCCCAGGCTTGCGTTTCAAGCCTAAAAATTAGTTTTTTCCAACTTTTCTGAATGCGGGAGATTAGGCAAGCTTTTTTTTGCTTGCAAGGGACTTGCATGCAAAAAAGGTGTTAGGTGATAGGTGTTAGGTGTTAGACAGCAAACTCCGCCACCAGTGCAGCGCTGCCCCCTGCTACCTGCCACCTGCCACCTTGCGAAGCCCTGAAGTCCATGTCGGCGTCAAGTGATTGGTACATGCAATATTCGGGAAGCCGTCATGAACTCCAGGAAGGTTAAAACCCCAGCTCTTTCAGCGCTCTCCCGTCTTTCCGCCAATTCTCCTTAATCTTCACATGCAGATGTATTTGCGCCGGAAATTGCAAAAAGTTCGTAAGCTGCGCCTCCGCATATTCCCGGATTTTGCGTAAACCCGCCCCACTTTTTCCGATAATGATCGGTTTTTGGCTATGGCGTTCCACCCAGATTGTGGCGGAAACGATCACTTTATCCGGCAATTCCTGATAGCGTTCAATGATAATCGCGCTGGCGTAAGGGATTTCCTCGCCAAAATGGTGAAAGATGCCTTCGCGGATAATCTCTTGCGCAAAAAAGCGTAAGGGCAAATCCGACAGCTGGTCTGCATCGTAATATGGCGCATGGTAAGGCATAAAATGCAGGATGCGCTCTTCCAAACGCGCGATATTCTCCCCCGTTTTTGCCGAGATAAAGATGCTTTCATTTATCTTGTCTGGCAGCTGCTTTTTTAGCGCCTCAGCATCGTATTCACCGGCGATATCGCTTTTATTAAATACCGCAATCATCGGGCATTTTAGGCGCTTTATCAGCTCCAATACTTCCAAATCATAATCCGTGGGAAAGCCGGAAATCTGCGTAATAAAGAGCAGGAGATCCACATCCTGATAGCTATCCGATATAATGCGGCTCATCTTTTCCTGCATTTCGTAGCGCGGCTTTAGATAACCCGGTGTATCGATAAAGATTACCTGATGATTATCACCATTCCAAATGCCTTTGATGGCATAGCGCGTGGTTTGCGGCTTCGGCGAGGTAATGCTCAGCTTTTCCGCCAAAATGCGGTTCATCAGCGTGGATTTGCCCGTATTGGGTTTACCCACGATGGCTACGAAACCGGATCTATGCTCCATTACTCGCTACGCTCGCAATGGAGCAAATGTAGAATGTAGAATGTAGAATGTAGAATGGCGGTATGCGCTACGCGCATGGCTGATATGAGCTTACGCATGGTTTGCGGAGATCGGGAAAGATTCTTGAAGTCCATGCCGCTGGCAAGATGCGCACACGGAGCTATAAGGTGGCTAAGCGTCATGAACTCCAAGAACCTATATTCATTATTCATTGCGTAGCGCAGCGACCAGCCATTTGGACTTCTGCCGCTTAGACGCCTTCTAACGCCATGAGCGCCCCATACAAGCGAGCAGGAGTTCAAAGGGCTTTACCAAATTATATACACCATGCGTCAGCATCTAATTCACCATTGCGAGCGCAGCGAGCAATACCTTCATTCTACATTCTACATTCTACATTCTACATTGCGAAACACTTCGCTAAGTGCAACTTAGCGAAGTGTTTCGAACACGCTCTTAATAATGCTTACACATTCATCCAGCTCTTCTTTGCTAATCACCAAAGGCGGGGCAAGGCGGATGATATGCCGGTGTGTAGGCTTGCAGAGCAATCCTTTTTCTTTTAGCATTACGCATACGTCCCAGGCTTCTTTGCCGTCTTTGGGTTCCACCACGATGGCGTTCAAAAGTCCGCGTCCGCGCACCAGCTTTATCATTGGATGCTCGTAATTCCTCAGTTCCTTGCGGAAGTATTTGCCCAAGTCATAAGCGCGTTCGGCGAGCTTTTCGTCTCTTACCACTTCGAGCGCCGCTTTTGCCACTACACAGGCGAGTGGGAAGCCGCCAAAGGTAGAGCCATGTTGCCCCGGCTTGATTTGCAGCATTATCTCGCGGTCTGCCAATACTGCCGAAACGGGTAATACACCGCCGGAAATGGCTTTGCCCAGGATCAATACATCCGGTCTTACGTTTTCATAATCGCAAGCTAAAAGCTTACCCGTGCGGGCGATACCGCTTTGAATCTCATCGGCGATAAAGAGCACATTATGTTCTTTGCAAGCCTCGTAGCAGCCCTTCAGATAGCCATCATCCGGCACAAATACGCCCGCTTCACCCTGAATGGGTTCCACGATGAAGGCGGCTACATTTTTGCCATGTTTTTGCAGATATTCGCTCAAGGCATTTACGTTATTATAGGGCACGCGCACGATGCCCGGCAGATAGGGTCCATAGCCTTCATACGCCACGGGGTCGTTGCTGGCGGATACAATTGCCAAAGTGCGGCCATGAAAATTGCCCTCGGCAAAGATGATAATGGCATTGCCATCTTCCACACCTTTTACATTATAGGCCCATTTGCGCGCCAGCTTCATGGCGGTTTCCACGCCCTCGGCGCCGCTATTCATGGGCAGCACCATGTCATAACCAAAATATTCGGTGATAAACTTCTCGTATTCGCCCAGCTTATTATTGTAAAAAGCGCGGGAAGTAAGGGTCAAAGTATGCGCCTGCTCGCACAAAGCTTTGATGATATGAGGATGACAATGCCCCTGATTTACGGCGGAATAGGCAGAAAGAAAATCGTAATAACGCTTCCCTTCCGGGTCCCACAAAAAAACTCCTTCACCTTTTGCCAAAACCACCGGCAGCGGATGATAATTGTGCGCACCATAGCGCTCTTCCAGTTCCATCGCTTCACGTGAGCTGATATTTCCATATTTGAGAGTTTCGGACACTTTTCCTCCAGTATTTTTTATTAATTTACTCTAATCTAATGTCGCTATTTTAAAATAGAGGATATTGTCAAGATATTTGGCACGCCTGCGGCTTCTTGGAGTTCATGGCGGCTTCCCGAATCTCGCATGTACCAATCACTTGACGCCGACATGGACTTCAGGTAAGGTCGTGACGGAATTTGCAGTCTAACGGTTACACGGATTGACCGGATTTTGACGGATACCACGGATTATTTTTACCACCGAAAGCACCGAAAGCACCGAAGAGGACTATAAGATTGCAGGATGGCTCTTTGCGCTTAGTTTTTTTTTGTCCAGTAGAGTAGAGGCAGGG
>JAQVIX010000085.1 GCA_028695495.1 Candidatus Cloacimonadota bacterium
GAAGTTTAACGAAGGAGAGAAGGTGAAAGCCTTTGTAACGCTGAAGGATTTTGATCCGGATATGAATATCGTAATGTGCACCAAAAACGGTTTGGTAAAAAAGACCTCGCTGATGGCGTATTCCAATCCACGTTCCAATGGCATCATCGCCATCAATTTGAACGAAGATGATGAATTGATCGATGCCCGCATCTCCGGCGCTGGCGATCACATCCTCTTAGGTACCCGTTTTGGCTACAACAACCGCTTTGACGAAGCTTTGGTACGCAGCGTGGGACGCAATTCCAAGGGCGTAAAAGGCATCAGCTTGCGGGATAGAGATTACGTAATCTCGATGGTAGTAATCAGCACCGATATGATGGAAATGCCTGAAGATGAAGCACCTACGCTTTTGGCAATTAGCGAAAATGGCTATGGCAAACGCTCGCCCATCTCTGCCTACCCGGTAAATCTGCATCGCGGCGGCAAGGGCGTGATTACCATGAAGACCTCAGCGCGTAACGGTCAAATGGCAGCGCTGATGCTGGTAACCGACGAAGATGATCTGATGATTATTACCAGCAGCGGCATGATTATCCGCCAGACTGTAAAAGAAATTAAAGTAATTAGCCGCAATACCTTGGGCGTACGCCTCATCAATTTGGCTTCCAAAGACCAAGTGAAGGATATTACCTGCGTGCCGCCAGAAAATGACGACGAGGAGAAGCTGGATAAAGAGGTGGAAAACCTCAAAAAAGCACCTAAAAAAGCTCCCGTTGCACCGGTAGAAGCCAGTGAGTGGGATAGCAACGAAGATCTGGAAGAGCCAGAGGATATATCTCTGAATGAAGATTCAGAAGATACTGAAGATTAAAGTACTTATACTGCTGCTGGTATTGGCTGGCTGCGCTTCCCCGCGCTTTCAGCCGATACCGGGAGAGTATCAGGTAGAAAACGGCTGGGTAGTATTGCGCACGGATAGCCTAATCATTATGCTAAAACCTCAGCATTACCGCAGCCCAAACGGCACTTATCAGAACCGCAGTTTTAGCCTATATATAAGGGCACAAAACATTGCTAAACAGAATGTAGCATTGCCGGCAGGCTCCTTCCAGCTTTTGGCAGATGGCAAACAGTATTCCCCCTTTAGCACAGAGATGCTGCTAAGCGGCTACCCCATTTATTACGACCTTGCTTGGCAAGACCCCTTTAACCAAAGCCCGGAAGCCCTGCGCGCCCGCCAAAATTGGGAAGACGACCGCTATAGCCTGATCGCGGATAGCTTTGGCATGGGCGAGATACTCTCCGGTGGCAAGAAAGAAGGCTATCTCTTTTATCACGAAGCGGTAGCCCGTGCCCAAAAGCTGGAACTGGATGTATTGGGCACGCGCATCAGCTTTAGAAAAACGAAATAAACCGATATACAAAAAAACAAACGCTTGAACGAATAGCTAATACAAGTTTTCGTACAAGCGTTTTTTTGCGCTTGTTTATATATGGTGGATAAGCTCTTGAGTAGTATGGGGAGCAATTATTTTCCAGAAATTGTGGAGATAAAGCCAATCTTGAGGTTGCCCTAAAATGCCAAACCATGCCTGCTGAAAGGAACCTCGTTAGCCATTTGTTTACGATGAAATCATACTTCTTGGGGGCATTGCGAGGGAGAGAAACGGGAAGGCTTGCTTCGTTGCGCCAATGAATAATGAACGCATGAACATAGAATATCATGCTTGGCTGCCGAGCGGAACCCCGTTATGGTTGGCATTTTAAATAGCAATCGCGCAATGTAGCAATATGATAAATAAAACCCCATCCCCGATTTTTGGGCAATGCTTGCACTACAGATCACTCAAGGCCTTAGTCACCCTGCCTGGCTTGAGCGCTTATTGTTTATCTAATTTATTTATCCGCTTTTCTTTACAATGGATTCCACATAGGTAAAACTGGGTTCTTCGGTCTCATTTACCACGCCGACAGTGATATTGCAGCTTTCCACATTGCCCAAATCCGGAATATCATACATAATCTTGATCATAAAGCGTTCCATAATGCTGCGGAGTCCACGGGCGCCGGTCTTTTGGCTAATGGCAATGCGGGCAATCTCTTTAAGCGCTTCGGTATCGAAGCTAAGCTGCACCCCATCCATCTCAAAGAGCTTTTGATACTGTTTGCAGATGGCATTTTTAGGCTCGGTAAGAATATCGATAAGGGCATCTTCGGAAAGCTCGTGCAGAGTGCAAATTACGGGCATTCTGCCGATAAGCTCGGGGATCAGCCCATACTTCAGAAGGTCATGCGGGGTAGTGAGATCGAAGATATTGGTATCCTCGGTTTTCTCACCCAAGTCCACATCGAAGCCAATGGCTTTCTTATTCGTGCGCTGTTTGATAATCTTTTCCAGCCCAAAGAAAGCGCCGCCGGCAATGAAGAGGATATTTTTGGTATCCAGCTCGATAAACTCCTGCTGAGGATGTTTGCGCCCGCCTTTGGGAGGAACGTTTACTTTGGTGCCTTCCAATATCTTAAGCAGCGCTTGCTGTACCCCTTCGCCAGATACATCGCGGGTAATGGAGGGGGTTTCGCTCTTGCGGGAAATCTTATCTATTTCATCAATATACACGATGCCGCGTTCGGCTTTGGCAATGTCATAATTTGCGCTTTGCAGCAGGCGCACGAGGATGTTTTCTACGTCTTCGCCCACATAGCCAGCTTCGGTAAGGGTGGTAGCATCGCTAATGGCAAAAGGCACCTGCAAAAAGCGGGCTAAGGTTTGCGCTATCAAGGTCTTACCGCTGCCGGTAGGTCCTATCATCATGATATTGCTCTTTTCCAGATCAATCTCGCTGCCCACTTCCTGCTTGAAAATGCGTTTGTAATGGTTGTAAACTGCCACAGAGATGATTTCTTTGGCGCGGTCTTGCCCGATTACATATTGGTCTAAATAGCTCTTAATTTTGCTGGGGATGGGTAGCTCGAATTCTTCGCCGCTGGATACTGTGGTGCTGCTTTCCACTATGTTGTGGCACATCTCGATGCAATCGTTGCAGATATTGCCGGTGATGCCGCGAATCACGGTTTTTACTTCCGTTTCGTTGCGCCCGCAAAAAGAGCAGCTCAAGCGTTTCATTCTATCCACTTATTTAATCTCCTGCTTTAGTTGCCTGCTTTCTATTACTTCGTCTATAAGCCCGTATTCCATTGCCTCTTTGGCGCTTAGGAAGTAATCCCGATCCGTATCCAGGGCAATCTGCTCGATGCTCTTGCCGGTATGCTGGTGCAGGATTTCGTTCATTTTGCCGCGCAGATAGAGGATTTCTTTGGCTTGAATCTCCACGTCTGCCGCGCGCCCCTGCATTCCGCCCCAGGGTTGATGGATCATAATGCGGCTATTGGGCAAGGCAGTGCGCTTGCCTTTGGCTCCAGCTGCCAGGAGTACAGCGCCCATGGAAGCAGCCATGCCGATGCAGATGGTGGAAACCTTGGGGTTGATATAGTGCATGGTGTCGTAAATAGCCAGTCCGCTGCTGATGCTGCCGCCGGGGCTATTGATATACATATAGATATCTTTGCTGGCGTCTTCGCCTTCCAGGTGCAAAAGCTGGGCTACTACGGTATTTGCCAATACATCGTCGATGGGACCGCCCACAAAGATGATGCGGTCTTTGAGTAAGCGGCTATAGATATCGTAAGCGCGTTCGCCACGCCCTACTTGCTCGATTACCATGGGGATATAGTTCATGCTTCCTCCTCTGTGTCAACTTCTTGAGGCTCTACCAATTCCGCTTCTTCCACCGTTTCCTCGGCTTCGGTAGCGGGATCGTGAATGTAAAACTCGGCAGTTTGGATAAGCTGCATAAAAGCGCCATAGTTTTCTACCGCCATCTTAAACTCTTCAGCGGCGATATCCTCTTTATTCGCCTCTTTATAGGCTTCGGGGCTGATATCTTCCAAAATGGCAAGATGTTTGATATACTCTTCGGTAAGCTCCGGTGTAACCTCAATGTTCGATTGCGCACGCAGCACTTTCTTGATATACATACCCAACAGCTCTTGCGAAAGCTGGATTCTGTATTGATATTCCAAATACTGGCGATAGGCTTCATTAGGCTCGTTTTCTGCTTCCCGCTCCGCCAGATATTCAATGGTCTTTTTGGGGAGATCAAATTGATTATCCACATAGAGCTTGGTCATAATGGCGCCAAACTGGTTATTCAGTTCACGGGCAGCATTGGCTTCGCGCATTTCGTCTGCAATCTTAGCTTTCATGGCATCCAGGCTATCAAACTCCAGGTCTTTGGCAAAGTCGTCATCCAGCTCGGGTATCTGGTTGTGGCGGATGGAGTTTATCATGATACTTACCGGAAACATGGCGTCGTTATCGAGCGTCAGGCTGCTATCCCGGGTACTAAGCTTGATCATCATGCCGCTAAGGTCCTTCTGAATTACATCTCCGGTCTTTTTGCCTATCAGCTCCGGAATACTGCGGTTTGGCAGTTCTCCCCCTGCCTGCACCGTGCCATTCATTACCCGCTCTTCACCATTTATGTTCATGGTATATTCCACATCCACAGTGTCTTCATTCGCAGCTTCTTCGGCATCGATAATGCGGGTATTTTCTTTCTGCAATTTCTCCAGATACTGATCCACCTCAGATTCCAAGGTAATAGGAGTGTAAGGCACGCGCAGGTTATCCAATTGCTTGAATTCGATAGCGGGTTCATGCTCTATTTCGATAGTCATTTCCAAGTCTTTGCCCTTTTCCCAATCTATATCTTTTACATCCGGAAAGAGCAGGTATTCCAGATTTTCCTGTTTTACGGCAGCTTCAAAATAATCATCCACCATCTGATGGTAAAAGCTTTCCAGGGCATGCGCACTATAGAGCCGCTCCACCATGTGAAAAGGGGCTTTCCCTTTGCGAAAACCGGCTATTTCCACTTTTTTGCCATATTTTACCAGGTGTTTATTCCATTTCGAAGTGGCTTCATCTGCCGGAACGAGAATCTTGATCTCGGTAGTGACAGCGTTTATTGCTTTGAGTTCAACGTTCACTGTATATCTCCTTAGTTAAAATCCATTTTGGTGCGAAAGAGGGGACTCGAACCCCTACAGGAGTGAACCTACTGGATCCTAAGTCCAGCGCGTCTGCCAATTCCGCCACTTTCGCTAATAGGCTAATTCACTGCTATTTATAGTAGAGAGGACAGTATTTATGAGTGCCCCTATCTGTCAAGAAGAATGCTGAAAAGATGCGGCAATACAGGCTACTGAAGCTGCACTACAGCAGCATATTGTCGATCAAACGGGTTTTGCCCACAAAAGCTGCCATGATCATGCGGCTATGGTCATCTATTTCAGTTTGTTTGCGCAAGTTTCGGGAATCTATAAGCTCTACATAATCCACATTAGCGCCGTTATTCTCCAGATTGGATGCGGCAATTTTGATGAGTTGCGTGGCGTCTTTGTATCCGGCTGCCACCATCGCCTTCATCTGCAAAAGGGTTTGGGAAAGGCTACGCGCCACAATGCGCTCTTCCGGGCTGAGGTAGCTATTACGGCTGCTTTTTGCCAAGCCATCTTCCTCGCGCACGATGGGGCAGGAAATGATCTGGCAGGGATGATTGAGGTCTGCCAGCATCTTTTGCAGGATTACAAGCTGTTGGAAATCCTTTTCGCCCATGAACATATAATGCGGACGCACCAGATTTAGCAGTTTGAACACAATTGTAGCCACGCCGCGGAAATGCCCCGGACGGCTTTGCCCGCAATAAAGCTCTGAATATTCATCTACATTCACCCAGGTGAGATAAGGCTGGGGATACATCATTTCATTTGTGGGGATAAATACATAATCCACGCCCAGGCTATCCAAAAGCTCCAAATCTCGCTCAAGATCCCGCGGATAGCTGGAAAGATCTTCATTAGCGCCAAATTGAGTAGGATTTATATAGATGGAAACCACCGTAATATCACAATTATCCTTAGCCCGCTCCACCAAACTGAGATGCCCCTCGTGCAGATAGCCCATGGTAGGAACAAAGCCGATCTTGGCATCGGCGGGATATACCAGGGCTTGCATTTCTGCCAGGCTGGTGATTTGCTTCATTTAGGAGATACTCTCGATCTTATTATCTTCACCCAAGATCACAATGCGGGGCTGGTGTTCTTTCATTTCGCGGGCGTCCAGCATCCCGTAATTGATTACAATTACCTTATCGCCCACCTGTGCCAGCCGGGCAGCAGCGCCATTGATGCCAATCATCTTGCTGCCGCGCGGGGCTTTGATGATATAGGTGCTAAACCGCTCCCCATTGGAGATATTAAATACCTCCACGCGCTCAAATTCCTGCATACCGCTGGCTTCGAGCAGCTCCTCATCAATCTTTATACTGCCGTTGTAATTTATATCGCATTCCATCACCGTTCCCCGGTGGAGTTTGGATAGAAGTATCTGCCTTAGCATTATTTGACTCCATTTTTGGTGTTTTGATACAAAATAATCTGATACAGGCTATTTGTCAATGATAATCGGGAGCCTCTTAGCTTAAGCGGCTGTAATAGCATCAGATAGCAGTATAATATAAATCTCATAAAGCTGAGGGAAAGCAAAAAATAACTTCAAATATCGCCCTATTATGCCGGCTCGCTATAGAGCAATTCATGCAGGTATTTTGCCAAACTGCGGGTATCTTTGTAAAGCTCGTGTTCAGGCGTAATGGGCGGAAATACCTTGAGCTTGAGCGGCACGGCGTGAATACCCTTATCGATCTCAAAAACGCGCCAGGTGCCGGAGATTTTGAGCGGCACGATGGTAGCCTCTGCCATTACGGGAAGCTTGAAGCTGCCGGCATGAAAATCTCCCATCTGGTCGCTGCGGCTGCGGGTTCCCTCTGGAAAGATTACCATGGGATGCCCCTCTTTGATTACGGCAGCGCTTTTGCGGAAACTCTCGCTGGCTTTGCGGGCAGAGCTGCGGTCGATAAATACGCAGGGGATTTCCAGCATCCACCAGGAAAGAACCGGCACTTTGAGTAGCTCCTTTTTGGCAATGAAGCCGCAGGAGACGCCCAAAAAGCCCAATACCAGCGGAATATCAAATAAACCCTGATGATTGCCAATAAAGCAGATGCTGGTGGCATCCGGCAGCAATTCCAAACCCTCGATCTCCACCTTGGAGCCAGTGGATAGCAGGGTAAGCCGCGCCCATACTACCACGCAAAAGCGGATCAGCCTACGGTAATGCTTTAGGGGCAAAACAAGTTTTAGCAGGATGATGGGGAAATATGCCACCAAACACAGCAGCATAAAGAGAATGAACCAGATTTTCCAGATGAGTGATTTCAAGATAGCTCCTTTAATAACTAATGCTTACCCATTCTTCCCAAACGTCTCGCAGGGTGCATACCCAGGCGTCTTTTTTAAGCGCACGCCTGATAAGCCACCAATACAGCGCGCCCCAGCCAGGGTAATCTATAGGATCGAAAGTATTATTGTGCCACAATATAGAGATATGGGATTGATAGTTTTCCGCTACCTTGAGCAGTCGCTTCAAGGTGCGCCTGCCCCCCAGCGGACTTAAGCCCATTGCCTTTGCCGAGTGCAGGGTGGTATCCATTACGATAAGCGGGATTTCCAAGACTCTAAAAGGACGATTTTCCCGAATATTAAAGGGATAAAAGGGGTATGAGGTGCCGGCACGAAAGCCGATATGTTCCCAATAGCCCAGCGTGCTATCATATTCAATTCCAGCTTCTTCCAGGATGCTAAAACTCTTTTGATAATCGAAATGTAAATGGTGGGTGCGAAAGCCTTTAACGGATATACCCAGCTCTTGCAATACCTGCATTTCCCGCTTTAATGCAGCGATATCAAACGCCGCTTCCGCCGAGCCATGCAAGCCAATCTCCTCTGCCCCCAATTGCAGGCTCAGCTTTACCTGCACCGCCAAATCCTGAATATAATTCTGCCGCTTATCCTCAAAATCGCTTTTCGCCAGGATAAACCAGGTGGAACGCTGCCCCAGCTCCCGCTCTTTGCGCAAGAGCCGGGCTATCTGCTCCTTATGCCCTTTGCATAGCTTTTTGTGCAGAAGGTGCCCCGCAATCTTATATATAGAGCGCAAGGGACGCTGCCGGAAGCTCTTAAGATTGTAATCCAAGGTGCTTTTCTGGGTGGCTTCATCCCAAAAATCCCAATAGTCGATATCATGCGAAAGGCTAAGGGCAAAGGGATGATTTTCCCGCCAGGCGGTATTGCGCACAAATTCCGGCAGATAGTCTCGCATTACGTGATGCAGGATATTCGTATATACATCCACCACAGGCAGCTCGGTAAAATCCCAGCGTGCTTGCAGGCTCTCTTTGTAATCCACCCTGCCGCCTTCCAAGCCGCGCAAGCTAAAAACGTATTCATGCCAGCAGGTAAGGAAATAGAAGCCGGAAGCGATGATATCCTTGCGCAGGATGCAGGCATCTGGAGTAAAAGAAAATATCGCCCCTCCCAGAGAGAAGAGGAAGGGCACCCAATCCTCTTTGAAGCGGCAGAAATTGACCTTTTCCAGCGGATACAATTGGTCGGATTCAAAGAAATCCGCCGCCGCTGGCTCAAAATGGATGCGCAGGGGATAATCCTGGTCTGTGGATTCGCCATAATAGATATGCGCCGCCTCGAAGTGATTGCCATAGATAAACTTCGGGCTTAGCCGCAGGATATAGCAATAGGTACGCAATACAAACTCCGCTTTGGGGATATAATCCCGCGGCAAGTTCAAGAGGATATTGATATTAGGATACTTTTCCACTGGTTCTTTTAGCTTTGGGCTGGGGGATGATAACGATAGCCAATACTTCGGATACATCTTTTACAAAGCTAATATCCAACCCTGCCATTATTTCCGGCGCAAAATCCGAAATGCTTTCGCGGTTTTCTTCCGGAATAATGATCTTTTTGATGCCGGCGCGCCGCGCAGCCAAGATCTTTTCCTTTAGCCCGCCAATAGCCAATACCTTGCCCTGCAGGGTTATCTCCCCCGTCATGGCAATATCGTGGCGCACTTTGGCTTGCATAAAAAGCGATGCCAGCGCAGTGGTAAGCGTAATACCGGCAGAGGGTCCATCTTTGGGAATAGCGCCACTGGGGAAATGGATGTGAAAATCGTAAGTAGTAAAATCCTTGGGATTTAGCCTATATTCCTTGTGGTGTGCCTTGAGATAGCTGATGGCGATGCGCGCAGATTCCTTCATTACCTCGCCCAAAAGTCCGGTAAGAGTGATCGCCCCTTTGCCGGGCATACGGGTGCTTTCGCAAAAGAGGATTTCGCCGCCATAGCTGGTCCAAGCCAGCCCCGTTGCCACGCCAATCTCTGGCTTACGATTTGCCAATTCCAGCGAGTATTTGCGCGGTCCCAGATACTTTTCAATGTCCTTAGCTTTGATCACCCAAGGTCCTAGTTCACCACTGGCTACCTCCCGCGCGATCTTGCGGAAGATAGAGCCAATCCGGCGCTGCAAATTGCGCACTCCCGCCTCGCGCACATAGTAGCGAATCAGCTCTTGCAAAGCGCTTTTGTGCAGGCTGATATTCTGCTCTTTCAGCCCATTATCCTCCAATTCCCGCGGGATAAGATAGCTTTTGGCAATGGCGATCTTATCATATTCCAGATAGCTGCTGAATTCGATTATTTCCATGCGGTCGCGCAAAGGCGGCGGGATGCTTTCCTGCGAATTTGCCGTGGTAATAAACATCACTTCGCTGAGGTCGAAGGGCAGATTCAGGTAATTATCCACAAAGCTGTTATTCTGCTCTGGATCCAGCACTTCGAGTAATGCCGCAGCGGGGTCTCCCCGAAAATCACGACCTAATTTATCGATCTCATCCAGCATCAAAACGGGATTTGCCGTGCCCCGCCGCTTGATTTCGGTAATAATCTTGCCGGGCATGGCGCCGATATAGGTGCGGCGGTGTCCGCGAATCTCCGCTTCGTCGTGTATGCCGCCCAAAGACATACGGATAAACTTGCGGTTCAGGGCATTAGCCACAGATTTGCCAATGGAAGTCTTACCCGTGCCGGGAGGCCCTACAAAGCAGAGGATAGGGCCTTTCAATTGACCCTTAAGCTTTTTTACCGCAATGTATTCCAGGATGCGCTCTTTGGGTTTTTCCAAGCCGTAGTGATCCCGCCTCAAAGTGCGCTCGATCTTCTTAAGATCAAGCCTGTCTTTGCTATACACGCGCCAAGGCAGATTTACAATCCAATCCAAATAGTTCCGGATTACCCCATATTCGCTGGAAGCAGGCTGCA
>JAQVIX010000086.1 GCA_028695495.1 Candidatus Cloacimonadota bacterium
TTTGAATCCTCCGATGCTCCGAGCCCTGTCTATGTCGTAGCTCCGGCAAATGGTGCCACCAAAGTGGATGCCATACCCACCCTGAGCTGGACTCCCGGATGCGGAACCCCTACCGGCTACAAAGTTTACCTTGGCACCAGCAATCCGCCGGAATATCTACAAGACTTGCTGGATGCTACTTCTTACACGCCAAATGATGAGCTGGAATATGAGAGCACCTATTTTTGGCAGATAGTGCCTTACAATGAATATGGTGATGCCGAAAACTGCCCGATATGGAGCTTTACTACCAAGCGCAATCTCTTGGTAAATAGCTACCCCTTCCACGATGGCTTTGAAGATAATAACGTAGATGGTATGGCAGTGGAGAACTGGGAACAGCTTTTAGATGGCAATTATAATAATTACTGGCTGGCAAATAGCTCTCAATCCAGCTATAACCGCAGCCCCCGCACCGGAGATTTCAACGCCACCCTGCAATATAGCAGCAATGCCTGGCTAATGCGCCCCTTCTATATGGAAGCGGGAAAAAGCTATGACTTTTCGCTATGGGCACGGCAGAATACCGCAGACTCAGATTATGCGGTGGTGCGCCTGTATTGGGGAGACTCCAATGCTACTATCGATATGGTAAATCTCACCGTACAAGGCATTACAAATGGCGATTATCAAAAGGTAAGCGGCATTATAGAGCCGGCAGAAACTGGCATTTACTGGCTGGCAATAAATGCCACGGTAAGCTACGACCCCTGGTACCTTAGCATCGATGATATTGAGGTAAAAGAGCGCACGGGGAATCCAGTATTGGCTATTGCTCCCACAGAGCTACATTTTGGCGAAGTGGGGCAATATACGCACTCTTGGCTCCCGCTGCACTTTACAAATATCGGCGGCGGCTACCTGAACGGGGAAGATATACAGATACATATCCAAGGTGAAGATCTGGAAAACTTCTCTCTGGAGCCTGGTGGAATATACAACGAGCTGGGACCAGATGAAAGCGAATCCATATTTGTAGTGGCAATGCCCTTGATGGAAGGCTTGCTAAGCGCCACCGTAATCGTGGATTATGCCGACCAGCATTTCGAGATTCCAGTAAGCGTAACCGGCTTGCCGGAAGGCATGGTGCTTATCGGTAATGGAGAGCAAAAGTATGATCTGCCTATCAATCCTTACTATGGATATAGCTATAGCCAAAGCATCTACCTGGCGCAAGATATAGACCCCTTCTTTGGCGGCGCCAAGATCATCAACCGCCTTGCTTACTACTGGAATGGTGTACAAGCCGCTAATAACAGCAATCTATGGACTGTATATATGGGGCATAAAGGAACTACCACTTTTACTGCTCAAAACGACTGGCTGCCGCTAAGCCAAATGCAGCAAGTATTTAGCGGAACGGTAGCTTTGCCTGCCACTGAGGGCTGGATCTGGCTGGAATTGAATGCTCCCTTTGTATTTGACGGCGCCAGAAACCTGGTAGTAGCCGTGGATGAAAATGGCAGCGGTTACGATAACAGCAACCACTATTTCTTATGTTCGGAAGATTACAATGACCGCAGCCTGCGCTACTATGCGGATAGCACCAATCCAGATCCGGCACTTCCGCCTGCCGGTACTTTGGTGGCGGGATACCCCAATATCAAGCTTGATATGCAGACTGTGCCGCCTTATCCGCAGATCTCCATCCATCCTGAACAACTCATTTTTGGTGAAATGGATTTGTACGACTGGAAAGAGATTACGGTTGTCGTAACCAATACCGGTGGCGATACTCTGAGGATAGCCAATATCTTCAATGATAATCCGAACGTATTTAGCTTTGAATTGCCTTTCGGCTTCCCCGTCAATCTGGCTACGGGTCAAAGCATCAGCTTTGTGGTAAGCTATTTTGCCGGCATACCGGGGGATTATAGCGCAAACATTACTTTCGATTACTATACCGCTTCCGCTACCCTGCCGGTAAGCGCCTCTTGCGTGGATCGCGCCATTAGCCACTTCCCCTATTTGCAGAATTTTGATGACGAATGGACGGGGATTCCGCCTGCACCCCAATATTGGAAGGTAATAGATGGTAATAACGATGGTATTACCTGGAGCCAGAATAATCAATACATTGCTCCTGCCCATTCCGGTATGTGGACGGCGCAGGGTATGGGAAATAACGATGACTACCTCATCACCGTGCCCTTAAATCTTAGCGATAAAAACGTAAGACTAAAATGGTGGGACAAAGTGGAAGACGCCACACATCCCAATAATTACCAGATATTGATATCTACCACAAATAGTAGCATCTATGCCTTTGGGGATACTTTGTTGGATGTAAGCTGCACCAATACCACTTGGCAGGAACACGAGCTGGACCTCAGCTATTTCAATGGTGAAAGAATATATGTGGCTTTCCATCAGTACTATTCCTCCTCGCCATTCTATGGCTTTGGCATAGATGATGTGCTCTTTGAAGAAATCTATAGCACACCCACCCTGGTATGCTCTCCTGATACGCTGGATTTTGGCATGGTACCCCTGAATGAGATTTCAGCAGGTAAATATGTGCATCTGCGCAATGCCGGCTCTGGAGTATTGGAACTCAGCCTGGAAGATATAGAATTGAGCGGACCCAATGCAGATGAGTTCTTCTTCCTTACTTTGGATTTCCCGCTTTACCTGGAGCAAAATGAATCTTACGATCTGCCCGTATTTGTGAATTCGCAAACGGAAGGAGAGCTTTCCGCCTTACTCAAAGTGAGCCACGGCGATAATATCCACTATGTGCAGCTTTTGGCAGAGGTAATGAGCGAAGGCACCTTCATCCTAGGAGATGGCGAATATACCAGCCGCTTCCCTCTGGGGAGCTATTTCGGCTTGGAAAGGAGCCTTGCACTATATGAATCTGGGGAATGGGAATATGCCGGACTGGATATTTCCCAAATAGGCTGGTATGCCGGAAGCTCTACCCTGGATAGCGTTCCCACCAAGATCTATCTGAAAGCCACGTTGCAGGATTATCTGATGGCGGAACCCTGGGATAGCCTTATCCAAGGCGCCAGCCTGGTTTACGATCAAATAATGCCCCCCATTAGCCAAGCTGGCTGGCAAAAGATAGTACTTACCGCGCCATATACCCTCGAAGCAAGAAACAACCTCATGGTAATAGTAGAGCGCCACGCTGGTGGAAATGGTACCGGCAGTTCTCATGGTGCATCCATCTATGCCACAGAGATGTATGACCACTTTATGACAATGAGTAGGGATTATCACGAAGACCGCGAGAGTGAGATGGCAGGCGAAACCTTCCGTCCAAACCTCCTGATAGTAAGCTCTTTGCACGATACTGAAGTGCCGCCCCATCCTACACAAGCGATCTATCCCGGAGAAGCAGCAGATTTGGTATCCATCAATCCCATCCTGCGCTGGGAAGCTGCGGCAGGAAATCCTATGGGATACAAAATATATCTGGGTACCGAGTATCCGCTTACCTTTATCTACGATACCTTCCAAACCGTGTATGCGCCCAGCACTTTGGCACACAATGAAACTTACTATTGGCAGATAGTGCCTTACAATGACTATGGCGATGCTAATGATTGCCCCATCTGGAGCTTTACTACTACTCCCGATAACGTGATGATAGTAGGTTATGACGATATAGATGCCCAGTTGCCCATCAATCCAGGCTCCAGCTTCAGCTTTAGCCAAAGCATCTACAGGTCTTATGATATCCATCATTCCCGTCAATATGATGTATCCCCAAATCCCCTGAGAATGGATACAATAGCCTACTATTGGAATGGCGGCGAAGCTGCTATAAATAGCAACCAGTGGGAAATCTTCATGAAAAATACCTGGAAATACAACTTTGACGATGAAGAAGACTGGGTGCCCCTCCTCGAACAAGACCGGGTATTTAGCGGCAGCCTCGAGCTACCTGAGGAAGCAGGCTGGGTGGAAATCCAGCTGGATAAACCCTTCTACTATGATCTTAGCGGCAGTATGCTCATCGCCGTAAAGGAGTATCAGGATGGCTTTGACAATGCCGGATTGTATTTCCATTCCACGGCTTATGATTACAACCAGAGTCTTGTAACATATTCCGATGCTGCAAATCCCGATCCCTTTGCGCCGCCATCCGGACAATTGCGCAACGCCCTACCAAATATCCGCATAAACTACTATCAGTCTCAGGATTATAGCACCCCCATCCTGGATCAGGCGATGGATTTCTACTTCATCCGCAATTCCACTCTGGAGCTGGATTTCAGAGATTATATATACTGGGAAGGCGAGAACTGGGATGATATAAGCATTACCATAGAGCCTACCGGCGCAGGCGAGGGTTTTGTATTTACTTACCTGCCTGTAAATGAAGCCGGCATCCCCGGACAATACCTGGTAAATATCAGCTCTCCCTTGCAAGAGGCTTATCAGCAGCAGTTTATAATAACTGCCTTTAATCATGAAAATGGCAGATACACCAGCACTTACTCAACGCTGTATCTCTTGCAAAGCTTCAGCCCCGTATTTGGCACCGAAGGTGTATTCCAATATACGGGTCAAACCGTGCTGTTTATCGATAACACCCTAGGTAATCCAAATTACTGGCTCTGGGATTTTGGCGATGGTAGCACTTCTGAGTTGCAGCACCCCAGCCATATCTATACCCAAAGCGGAACCTATGATGTAAGCCTTACCTTGGGACACCTGGAAGCTGGAGAAGAAAGCAGCTTTACCTTCTATGGAATGCTCACGATGCAAGGTACCGCCGTGGATCCAGGCGATCTGCCGGATACCTGGGACCCCAGCGGCTCGCCTTACAACCTCTTTGGCGGCTTGGAAATCCCCGAAGGCGATGATCTTACCATCGATGAAGGTGTAGAGGTATTGGGCTTTAGCCCGGAACCCATGGTAATCAGCGGTAGCCTCAATGCCGCCGGCGTCACCTTCAATTCCGGCGTTCCGGATAGCACCTGGGGCGGATTGCAGTTTGTTGGAACGGAAACACGTAACGAAAACCCCAGTTATCTGGAAAATTGCACTATTCTGAACGCCACCCTGCCCCTTTCCATCCAAAATAGCAATCCCACTCTATTGGAACTCCAGATTGCCAGATCGGATACCACCACCACTTATGAAGGACCTGGGGTCGCTATTACAGGTAATTCCAGCCCGCATATTGAAGGCTTGCAAATGGGTAATTATCGCGGCGGTATCCAAATCCAAAACGATGGTTTGGGACGCGCCCTGCCGCTACTTACAAATATCCGCATCCGCAATAGTGGCTCTGCCAGCCGTGAGGAAGGCGAGCGCACCATGGGCATAGACCTCGATGGCACAGTGGAACTTACTGATGTCGAAATAGAAAATACGGATACTGCCATCCAAATGCAGGGCAATGCAAATCCGCTACTTACCAATATCCGCATCCGCAATAGTGGCTCTGCCAGCCGCGATGGCATCCGCAGCGGTATCATCATTGGCGATGGCAGTTCACCCACCTTGGAGGAAATCGAGATTGAAGATGTGGAGCAAGGTATCGTATTTAGCGAAGGTACCGGCATTCGTGCCGCCACCAGCCCGCTGCTTACAAATATCCGCATCCGCAATAGCGGTTCCGCCAGCCGGGACGAAGCGCTTTGCATCGCCGGTATCAAGGCATTTGGAGAGCGCAATCTCAGCCTGGAAGATGTGGAAATCGAAGGCTTCGCTACCGGAATCAAGCTGGAGAATATGGAGCGCGCCACTAGTAATCCGCTACTTACCAATATCCGCATCCGCAATAGCGGCTCTGCCAGTCGGGATATACCCGGCGAAAAGGGTATGGAAGTACTTGGCGCCATTACGTTGGAGCTGGAAGATATCGAGATCGATGGCTATAGCAATGGCATCCTCTACAATGTGGATAGCTCCCTGCGTGCCGCCGCCAATCCGCTACTTACGAATATCCGCATTCGCAATAGTGGCTCTGCCAGCCGCGAGGAAAGCCTGGGTATCGGGCTTTGGGGCGATATCAACCTCGAAATGGATGATGCATATATCGAAGGCTATACCGATGGCTTCCGCTACTATGCCGATGGCGATTCCCGCGCCACTGCTAACCCCTTGCTTACGAATATCCGCATCCGCAATAGCGGCTCTGCCAGCCGTGAATACCCCGGCAATATTGGTATGGATTTCCGCGGTTTGGATCGCTTTACCTGCGAAAACGACAGCATCGGCGGCTATCAGATTGGTATGAAGATTGCCACTGGTGATGATCTGCGCGCCGCCAGCAGCCCGCTGCTTACGAATATCCGCATCCGCAATAGCGGTTCCGCCAGCCGGAACGATAATATTGGTATCCTCCTTGAAGACAACGTAAGAGGTCATCTGAAGGATTCCTTTATCGAAGCTGCCGGCACTGGCGTAAAAGCCACCGCACTGAATAGAACCGTTCTGGAACGCCTGCAAATCTTCAATTGCCATACCGGTATGAAGATAGCGGGCAATAATCAGCAGCGCAAATTGAAGGGACATCTCATCGCCCTGGAAAGCGCTTATGCCCTGGTACATCCCTCGCCGGATTACCGTGCACTGGCTCTGCAAGGCACAGCTAACTGGCAGATTCAGCAGAATACCATTAGCGGCTATGGCAAAATCCTCACCGCCAATAATACCGGCGCCCAGGCCATCGACTTCAATAGCAATATCGCCTGGTCGCATCAAATGCAAACTGCCCCCTTCAGCCTTGAAACCGCCAGCATTAGCACAAATTACAATAACTTACATACAGATCAGCTTGCCGGTGAAGGCAATATCTATATTGAACCTCTCTTTATGGACGCCGCTGCCCGCGATTATAGCCTGCATTACGATAGCCCTTGTATCGATAGCGGCTCGCCGAACCTGCCTCTGGAACTGGATGGCACGCGCGCCGATATGGGTGCCTTTACCTACCTGCACCGTGCCGCTGTGGAGCCAGATATGCGCTATATAGTAGCGGGCACCACCGTGCACTTTAGCAATGCTTCCTGGGGTCATGACCACCCGGCAAGCGCCTGCGAATGGGATCTAAATAACGATGGTCAGATCGAAAGTACCGCCAGAGATTGGCAGTACCATTTCGATACTCCCGGAGTTTACACCCTGCGCCTTACTATGAATACCGGCACTCTGCAGGATACCCAGGTTTACGAAGCGTTCATCGTGGTACAGGCTCCGCAGCTTAATGCTCCCGAAGCCCTTAACCTGGGCGTGCAAGATAATAACATCCATCTAAACTGGGAGCCTGTTACTCTTAATATCGGGGGCATCCCCCAAGTGGTAGAATATTACATAGTCTACGCGGCAGATACACCGGATGCCTTCTTCCAATATGTGGGGCATACCACTGGTGCGGATACCCAGTTTACCCACGTAGGTGGAGCAGATGCGCCATGCCGCTTCTACTATGTAATCGGCTTCAACGGCAGCGAACTGGAACTACGCGAATACATTAGCCGCAACCAAAATGTATTGCGGGAAAAGAAAACCGACATTGAACTAAAGAAGAAATAATAACACTCAATGCAAAGAAGAGCTGCTGTAAAAGGCAGCTCTTTTTTTAGGTGTCGGGTGTCGGGCGCTGCGCCAGGACTGGAATTGTAGGGGCAGACCAATGTGTCTGCCCAATGCTTACACGGATTTTTTATCGTGGAAACGACATCTTGTCGCTATTGTTACGGCAGGCGTGGAGTTAATGGCGGCAAGAAATTTATGCCGATACCGAAACTATCAGCCGACATTGACTTCACGAACTGCAATGCCTTTGGTTTTTTTGTCCACCCAAATTCCACACACCATGCGCCAGCATCTAATCAAACTGCCACCTGCCTTCCTGCAACCTTGAATACAGCTTCGCCCCGTGGCTTAGGCGCTCTCGTTTTTTAAGCCGGATTTTTTAACGGCTATTTACGAGAGGGCAACCACCAATATCCCTATAGTGGACAAGGAGTGGACAAAATGAGATTTATTTTTTTGCATCGGGATAAATTATTCGCCCTAAACCAAATAACCCCAAACCAAGCGCAGCACCCTGCTACCTGCAACCTTGAGAGAAAATCCCTTGACGAATATGCCCAATTCAGGACAAAGGGACACAAAATACCAAAGAGGTAGGAAAATGGCAACTAAATACCAGCAACTAATGCAAAAACTGGCAGTTCCCAAAGCGGAATGCCACAAGCTTTTAACCGAGATTGAAGCCTTGTCTCTCCCCGCTGCGCTTCCTTTATCTGCTTTCTTGATCGCTGCCCGCAAATACATGCTTATGGGCTGGGATTTTGCCCAACAGATCACTGACCCAGAGCTTTTTGCCCAGCTTGATCTGGAAAAACTAAAAACAATGCAGCAAGCTTTCTATCAGGATATGGAGCCGGAAAAGGGCTATGCCGCTTCCTTTGCCAATCCAGATCACGCCGTTGCCACTTACGGTGCAGAGCTTGGCGCCATCTTAAGCGCTATTTACCAATCCTTTGGCTACATCCGCGGCTTGTATTTGCAGCAAAACTTCTGCAGCATCCGTTCCACATTCCAGCTTTATCTGGATTTACAGCATTTAGCCGAAAAAGAGAATGCCACTTACGCCAATATCCTGCAAGTTTACCAAAAGAGCATCAAGGAAAACCAGGAACTGCATACCAAAGCCAGCGTAATCCGCCGCATAAGCCCAGAGAATGATTACAACCGCCAGATCGTGGAAACAGCCGAGCTTAGCGACCTGCGAAATATGTTTCGCTATGGCATCTATATAAGCGAGAACGACCTCGCCATGGCGCGCTTTACGAATAGCTACGACCCGCAGGAACTAAAAAGCATAGCCCAGTACATCGTGCAATGCTTTATCGATGGCTTTGTGCGCGCCCAAAAGGATTACCGTATCAAGCGCTATGCCAATGTGCTCTTTCCCGTGGGCATGGAAGCTTTGGGCAGGCTCATCATCCAGGAATTGCAAAAATACGAGCTTGAAGCGCTGCTGCCCACGCCCATGAATCAGGGTATCAATCGCCAGGTAAGCTACGACCACCGTTTTGATAGCGCCCTTACGCTCAGCCGCGAATATATCGATAAAGCGCTTGAGTATCAGGAAGCGGCGTATGCAGAAAATAAGGATTTATTTGCCCTGCAGGCAGGCACCTTATACGTGGATCTCTTTGGCGAAATGCCTTTTAGCCCTGTAGCAAAAAGCAACTGCCTGAAGCTGAGCGATGAGCAGCAAGGCTTATACCGCGAATTCAGCGCCAAAAGCGCACAGAACTATCATAAATACGCCCGTCGCGAAGAATCCAGCTTTACCATCATTGCCTTCCCCTCTCCGGAAATAGGCGAGCGCTTCCCGGAAATCTTTGCCGATACTTTGAAGATAAACCTGCTGGATAGCAAGCGTTATGCCGTACTTCAGCAGCACCTTATCGACCTCTTGGATACCGCAGATTACGTGCATGTAAAAGGCAAAGCCGGAAATAATACCGATATCATGGTAAAAATGCACGAGATTGCAGACCCCGCCACCCAGACCATCTTTGAAAACTGCGTGGCAGATGTAAATATCCCCGTAGGCGAAGTATTTACCTCACCAGTACTTAAAGGCACTACCGGCACCCTGCATGTAGAAGACATCTATCTGGGAAACCTGCGCTACTATAACCTCACTATGCACTTTGAAGATGGCTGGGTAAGCGACTATAGCTGTACCAATTTCGATGACCCCGCCGAGGGTAAACGCTATATCCACGAAAACCTGCTCTTACCGCATGATACCCTGCCCATCGGCGAATTTGCCATTGGCACAAATACCACCGCCTATCAGATTGCCAAAAAATACGACATCATGCACCTTTTGCCCATACTCATCATCGAAAAGATGGGACCCCACTTTGCCATTGGCGATACCTGCTACAGCCACGAAGAAGATGCTCCACATCCAAACTTCCTGAACGCCAAAGAGATGATTGCCGTAGATAACGAGAAATCCGCCCTGCGTAAAAGCGACCCCCTTTCCGCCTACACCCAAAAACATACGGATATTACCCTGCCTTATGAAATGCTTGCCTCCATCAGCGTAATCCGCAAAGATGGTAGCCACGAAGACATCATCCGGGATGGACTCTTTGTGGTGCCGGGAACGGAAGAGCTGAATGTTCCGTT
>JAQVIX010000012.1 GCA_028695495.1 Candidatus Cloacimonadota bacterium
TCGCCTTACGGCTGCTGCCATCTTCTTCGCTTACACCCGAACGGACAATTAAGTGTGCTGGATTCTCACCAACTTTCTAAACAACGCCTCATGGCGCACCAAATTAACGCAAATTAACACGAATTAGGTTAAAACCAGAACAAATCCGCTACGAGCGCAGCTACGATCAACCTGCGCTTGCGCAGCCGCCATCATTCATTGTTCATTAGCTGAGCGCAGCGAAGCTCCGCATTCATCATTCATCATTCATCACCCTAACACCTATAAATATGAATACAATAGCCCTATCGCCATCACGCAAAACGAGATTTATATTGACAAAATATACGCTTCTAAAGAGAGTGCTTTCACAATGCGTTCCGGAATAGCTCAGCGGTAGAGCGGGTGGCTGTTAACCACTAGGTCGGGGGTTCGAATCCCTCTTCCGGAGCCATTCTTTCTAACTCCTTTGTTTTGAAAGCGCCGGTTCCCTGATCAGGAACCGGCTTTTTTCATAATTGGCTTATTTTTAAGGTTTTAGCTTCAATATTTTATGAAACTCTGTTTTCCCCGCATGTTCAGAACGCAGGAAATAGATGCCTGCTGCCAGATCTTGCCCGCGGCTGTCTTTGCCGTCCCAGAGGTATTCCAGTTCCCCCTGTTTAGGGTTAAGTGCACCCAAATCCCGCACCTTCTGCCCTTTCAGGTTAAAAATGCTTAGTTTCAGGGTTTCAGAACTGCTGCCTTTTATGCTGATCTGGCAGGCATCCAGGAAGGGATTGGGAAAGATTACATACTTGAGAGGTGTGGCTAATTCATCACTATTTGCCACTGGAATCTCGATCGTTCCGGCATTGGCGGTCATCATATCATTGCCATAACAGGCGTGTACAAGGCAGAGATAAGTGCCGGCAGGGAGCTCCTGGAAAGTGTATTCACTCTCGCTATTAGGTATAAATTCGTCGTAATTACCCGCCTGCACAGAGTAAAAATCGGGGGTGGAATACAAGGGCGGATCCCAGGTGAGCCGGATGCTATAGGGCGGGATAAACTGCGCCTGGGCATTTTCCGCTGCCCCTTTGTAGTCGCCTATACTACCATTGAACCAGCATTTTGCGCCGTAGATATCAAAATCCGAAAGACCATCTTCCCACACGCAGATCACCCAGCCCTGCGGATGCGTGGCAAAACTGTAGTGCATCTTAGCACTATCCCATGAGGCTATAGAAGTGCCGTACCAGGTATTGTAGCTTCCGGCTTCGGAATTGAAGGTGCAGCATATACCCTGGTTATTGGGTTGCGATAGATCGGTATTGCTTTGGAACATATAATATTTACCCAAAAAGTTCCAGGCATACAGCGGCTCAAAATCATACTGCGAAATGGGATCTTGGATGTAGCCTTCCGCACCAAAGAGAGGCTCGCCTGTCAGATTGAATCTTTGCAAGAGTACGCCGGCGTTATTTTGCCCCAAATCTGTAATGCGCATGGCGATAAAGGCTTCCTGCGTGGTGGTATTGTAGCTTAAACGCGGATAGAAATGATGATATTGATTCAAGGTGCTGATGAGCACACCATTAAGTGGGGTGCTTAGCTCTCCATCGGCATCGATATGCGCAAAGTAGCCTTTGGAGATATTATCCAGGTCGGGGTCTGCATGCCAGGCGATAAAGGCGCCGCCCATGGTGTCGGACACGAAGGCGATATTTTGCGTCCAGGCAGAGATACCGCCGGCAGTGCTAATGGGCGAGTTCCACAGCATTTCACCCGCACTGCTGATGCACATCGCATAAAGATGCCGCGTGGGCGCCCAGGGCACCCCCGAATCCTCATAGTATTTCATGAGTATCTCATTATCTGTGGTTTCAATGAGCTGCGGCCAGGTGGCAGAAGCGCCATAAAAACCCAGCAGATAAGGCTGCGCCCAGGCAAAAGTACCATCCGGATTTAGCTTTTGCACGTAAATATATGTGTAATCCCCCATCTGAGTCCAGGCAGCGTAAATGCGATGATCGCTACTGCAGAGCAGCACCGGATTGTAATCTGGATTTTCGAAAGAAGCGTTGGTGGAAAGACAAATCCCCGTTTCGCCCCAAATTTGGGTGCCAGCGGGACTTATTTTGTAAACGAAGGCTTGATTGAAACCGCCGCGGATATCCTGAAAACCCAGGATGGCGTAGCCGTTATTATCCGTAATCAGATCGTAATCCGTAAGCCAGGTGTCATTTACATTGCCTGGAATTGCCAAAGGCTCTTGCCAGAGTGCGTTTCCATCCGCATCGTAGAGCTTCAGATATAATTGGTATGCGCCGGTGGCGTTATCAAAATAGCCGATGTAAGTATTGCCATTTGGTGCTACTGCCACTTTGGGCAAGCTTTGCTCGCCGGCTCCCGTGGCAATGGCGGTAGGCGCAGCGGGAGAATCGCTCCACTGGGCAGAAAGGCTCAATAGCGATAGTAAAAATAGCGTAATAAAAAGTAGGCGTTTCATGGTTCACCTCCCATGATATTTTGTATTATGCAAAGATATTAAGCTGGCAAAATAGGTCAAGCAATATTTGCTATTTAGGTGTTAGGGGATAGGTGTTAGGTGTTAGGGCGCTGCGCTAATATCAAAGATATCTGTTATGCGACGTTAATTGTCAGTATGGATAGGCAGGGAGCTAAGAGCTTGGGGCAAAGTAAAAGGTCAATTCGTGATAATTTGTGCTAATTAGTAGATATATTCAATTCTACATCCTTAGCTGAACTGTATTTCAGCTTCGCAACGGGCGTCAGCTCCCTATCACCTAAAAAAAAGGGTGCCGGCGTTGTTCACCGGCACCCTTGTATTATTTTGATGTTTATTATCAGATCAAGCCATCGCGTTTGAGCATGGCGTCTGGATTCAATGCTCTGCCGCGGAAAGCTTCAAAGAGCACTTGCGGGTGGAAGGCATTACCGCGCGCCAGAATGTAATTCCGGAACTTATCGGCGGTATCTTTATCGAAAATGCCGCGTTCTTCAAAGAGGCTCCAAGCGTCTGCATCCAGCGCTTCTGCCCATTTATAGGAATAATATCCGGCAGCATAGCCTCCGCCAAAGATATGCGAGAAGGCACAGGAGGTATTGGTGCCCAAATGCACGGGCAGCATGGCAAAGCGCTGGGTCACTTGCTTTTCAAATACATCCACGTCTTTGATCTCGCTGGGCGGGGTGGTATGCCATGCCATATCGAGGAAGCCGTAGCGCAATTGGGTAATATTGAAATTACCGGCATTGAAGTTCTTGGCTGCCAGCATCTTATCCAGCAGTTCCTTGGGCAGGGCTTCGCCCGTTTCATAGTGCGTGGCAAAGAGCCGCAGCGCTTCTGCTTCCAATACCCAGTTTTCCATAATCTGGCTGGGGAGTTCCACAAAATCCCAAAGCACCGAGGTGCCGGAAAGCCCGTGGTAATAGCCATCTGCCAAAAGCGAATGCAGGGCGTGTCCAAACTCGTGGAACAGGGTGCGCACTTCGTCCATCCTGAGCAGCGAGGGTTTGGTATCCGTAGAGGGGGTGAGGCTGCCCACGATCATTACCTGCGGGCGCCGCATGCCATCTGGATACATACCTTGCCCAAAGAGCGAGCTTTTCCAGGCGCCGCCGCGTTTGGTTTCCCGCGGGAAGAGGTCCATATACAAGAGACCCAAGTAGCTACCGTCTTTATCCAGCGCTTCCCAGGTGCTCACTTCGGGGTGATATACCGGTACGTCAAAGACCTGCTTCATGGTAATGCCATAGATCTTATTAGCAATCTTAAATAGACCGTCTATTACGTTTTCCACCTTGAACCAGGGGCGCAATTCTTCGGGGTCGTATTGGAAGAGCTTTTCTTTTAACTTATTGCTGTAATAGCCCCAATCCCAGGCTTCGAGGGTGGCGATGCCATCCAGCTCGCGGGCAAAATCCGCCACTGCCTGCACTTCCTTTTTAGCGGCGGGTAGTGCTTTTTCAAATACCTTTTCGGAGAAGTTCATGGCGTTTTCCACGCTTAACGCCATGCGGTCTTCCAATACGTATTCGGCGTGATTTTTATAGCCCAAAAGCTCGGCGCACTCTTGCCTTAGCTGCAGGGTGCGCTTGACGATCTCCTGATTGTCATGCTCGTCTTTGAAGGCGCGGGAGCTGTATGCCTGATGCATCTTTTGGCGCAGCTCTCGCTTTTGGCAATAGGTGATAAAGGGGCTAAAGCTGGAGGGTTGCAGGGTAAATACCCAGCCGGATTCCTTGCCTTTTTGGCGTGCAGTAAAAGCGGCGGCTTCCAATACGCCTTCGGGGATGCCCTTTAGGTCTTCGGGGTCTGTAAGATGCAGGATGAAGCTATTGGTAGCGGAAAGCACGTTGTCATTGAACTTTGGCGAAAGCTGCGAAAGCTCCATGGCGATCTCGGTAAAACGCTGTTTTTTATCATCCGAAAGTAGCGCTCCGCCGCGGATGAAGCCTTTGTAATTGCGCTCGATCAGGCGATAGCGTTCGGCTGCCTTTAGCGCTGCTTTTTCTTTCATGTTTGGGGGCAATTTAGGCTCCGGTTTGCCAGCTACTTCGGCATCATACACCATTTTTACGCGGGCAAAGATGGCGGGATCGGTGGCAATGCTGGAATTAAACTCTGCCAGCATGGGGGATATCTTTTGCGCCAGGGCTTTGAACTCGGCATCCGAATGGGCACCTAAGAGGTTGAAATATATGGTGGATACATAGGTAAGCTGTTCGCCGCCATCTTCCAATGCCATAATAGTATTTTCAAAGGTGGGGGCTTCGGGATTGCTTTTCAGGGTTTCGATTTCGGCGCGCGCTTCTGCCAAAGCGGCTTCAAAAGCCGGCATAAAATGCTCCAGCTTGATTTCATCAAAAGGTATAGCTTTTAAACGGTGGTTACGGGTCTTTTGCAGTAAAGGATTCATTTCCTCTCCTATATTATCGTATTTTTATCTAACACAAAGTCTAATCCAAAACGGTGCAGAGTCAAGCGCCTTACATGGTAATACCGTAAATCTTTACTGCCGTTTGGAAATAGATGATAAGCGCCATGGCGTCCACGATGGTGGTGATAACGGGCGATGCCATGATGGCGGGGTCCATCTTGAACTTGCGGGCAATCAGCGGCAGGGTGGCACCTACGATATTGGCAAGTAATACAGTGAAAAACATGGCGATAGATACAGTAATGCCCAGCTTTAGCTCACGGGAGGTTATCCAGATGCGCAGCATATTTACCACCGAGAGCACCGAACCCACCAAAAGACTTACCCGCAGTTCCTTAAAGAACACGGGGAAAAAATCTTTCATGCTAATCTCGCCCAAAGCCATACCGCGGGTGATGAGCGTGGCAGATTGCGAGCCGGCATTGCCGCCGGTATCCATCAACATGGGGATAAAGGCAACCAAGATAAGCACTTGCTCCAGGGCAATTTCGTATTTTTCGATGATGATGCCCGTAAAGGTGGCAGAGATCATGAGGAACAAAAGCCAAAAGATGCGGCTGCGCGCCAGGCTATAGACGGTGGAATCCAGATATTCCTGCTCGTGGTGCGCCAAAGCACTCATTCTTTCAAAGTCTTCCGTGCTTTCATCCACCACGATATCCAGCACGTCATCTGCCGTAATAATACCTAACATCTTTTTCTGAAAATCCACTACCGGCACGCCGGCAAAGCCATATTTACGAAATACTTGCGCCACTTCTTCCTGATCCATATCCACCGGCACGCTTACCACATTGGGGTTTACAAGCTCCGTAAGCGGTGTATTGAACTCGCTGGTAACGATATCGCGCAGGGAAACCACGCCTTTGAGAATCTCATGTTCATCCAGCATATATAAGTAGCTAATGCTTTCGGCGTCTTCGCCATGGATTTGCAGATATTTGAAGGTGTCTTTTACATTCATGGTATCTTTTACGGAGATGAACTCCTTTGCCATGATACCACCGGCAGATTTGGGGTTATATTGCATTAGCTCTTTCAGCTCTTGGGCGCGTTCTATATCCAAACTGGCAAGTAGCTCTTCCGCTTCCGCTTCTTCGATGTATTCAAACATGTCTGCCAGTTCGTCAGACGCCATTTCGGAGATTACATCCAGCTTTTGCTCCGGATCCAGCATGCCAAAGATTTCGCCCTTATCTTCCTCTTCCGCCTCTTCGATGATATCTACCAGGATTTCATTGGGGATGCGCGCCAAGATGTTCAAGGGAATCTCGTCGTATTCTTCCAGGGCGTCCAAAATATCCGCAGGATGGATGTATTCCAAGGCTTCTTTGATTTCAGCCGCACTTTTTGTTTCCAGAAACTGGAGCAGTTCCTTTCCTTTCAAGTGTTCGTGCATGGTAACCTCCTGCTTACATATTTAGTAAACAAGGACTTTTTGATAGCGATAGATGTCAAGCAAAAAGCTTATTTTATATGGAAAATGGGGCTACGTTCAACCTTCTCAACTTTCTCAACCCTTTAGTCTCAACCCTTTATTCTCGACAGCCCAGCGATCAACCCATTTATCTCACAATGCTTATCTTATTTCTGGCTCCAGCCGATTTGATGATATATACGCCAGAACTCAGCTCGTTGCTCGCTATTTGCGCGCTAAAGCCGTTTTTGGCGTCCAGCACTATGCTTTTTACTCTTTGCCCTTTAAGGTTATAGATATTTAGCTCTTGCGGCGTTTTGGCATCCGAGATCAGGCGGAGGTTCAAAACTCCCCTGCTGGGATTGGGATAAGCTTCTATCCTTTGAGGCATTACGGTAGGAACCACCGCATCAGCGGTGGATTCAGGGGACTTTATTATTCCCAAATCCTGCGCGATAGCTTCTATAAGCCATTTTTGAGAAAGTTCTATATCCATATCTTGCAGCTTAAAGCCGGATGCCAGGCTTTTCGCACCGCTTGTGTGCTGTTTTCTGATGCCCACCGGAAAGCGGGCAGCATTGGCATCCTGCGCCCAAAAGGCAAGCATATCAGCACCGTCCAGGGCTTGCAATTCATATACTTCTGCCACATAATCCCAGATGTACGATCCGTATTCAAGCCTGATGCAAGCCCGCGGCTCTCCCACATTTTGCAGGTCAAAGAGTCCATAAAGCGGGTCTGCAAGCTCCCAGTCTCCGCTTTTTTCGATATAAAGCTTGCCGCCAGAAGCCAGATAATCTATGATGATACTCTTTTGATAAGCTTCCAATTCCTGCTCGCCAATAATGGCAAATACCCCCTCAAAATTGCTTATATAGTCGTAATCCGGTATCAGGCGGTTGCTGTGCACTATATTTTTATCAAAAGCATCCCGCATTACGTTGATAAGGCTATAGTCCGCTTCCTGCCCCGGCGTAAAGACCAATACTTCGCCTTCCGGTAGCGGCACATCGCTGTGCCCGATCGCGGGATCGCCATAAAGCAGAAAGGTATAGATATTCTGCAATTCCGGCCAGATAATGCCGTCGCTATCCAGGGGATCGCCAAAGAGGTAATATTGGCTGTGCATGAGGTTGGAAAAGGCATGTGCTGCACCCAGGCTAAGCCCAAATGCAGCGTAGTTTTCCAGGAAATGGTAGTTATAGCTGGCAAGTCCGCCCCAGCCGGGATTTTCCCAGCCCGGTTTGTACCAGCCGGTGCGCGTGGCGGCAAGCACACCCACCCCTTTTTTGATGAGGGCATATTCCGCCAAAGAGCTTTCACCGCCATCAATATATCCGTTGTAGCAGGAATGAGCAAAGATTACCGAACCGCCAATGCTGCTGATATTATCAAAGCTCTGTTTATCCGTCATAGCGAGCCACCGCATTTCCCAGGAATCGGGCAGACCATTGTTATTGCTATCTTCGTTCCAGATTTTGCGCGAATTGTGGATTTCAGAACCGTGGGCGCACCAGTTTATAATCCCAAAATCCTGCTCGTTGATAAGCAATTTCAGGTTATTGTAGTTAAGGTCGTAATCGCTGGGCGGAGAGGGGACTACGCCTTCTTGCTCGTAAAGGGTAGTGCAAAGGTAATCCCTTAATACGGTATCCTTCAGGTACTCGGCAAAGTCTGCGCTATTAGTGGCAGGAAGCCCATATATCGGTTCATTCTCATAATTTGCATAGGCGCTAGGTAGTAGCACTTTATTGCGGTAAAACTCCCCGTTATTCTCAAAGAATACCACCCGCGAGCCAATCTGCTGAATTTGCGCCGGTATATTTGTACTAAAACGCCCTACGTATAGCTCCGGAGTAAAATCTATCCCCCAGTCTCCCTGCCCTGTTCCGGCAGAATACTCGCCATAAAGCCCGTTATTATTCGTATCCCAATCGCTACTGAGATCGCTGTAAAAGAAGTCGCTGGGCACTCTTTCACTGCCACCCGGCTCGGGTGTAAGATACGCCACGGGCACGGTGTCGTAATCCCCCAAGAGCAGTAGATAAGTAAAGGGGCTATTATCATACTCTGCTTTCAGATAGTTGCGCAGTTTGTCCGCATCGTTTACTCCGGCGCTTGTAGCCAAAATATCATCGATATCGGCAAATTGCAGGGTGAAGCCCTGATTGCTGCGATGAGTTTGCCACACACCCAAAGCGTTATACAATTCCGGCTTACCTATTACCAGATAATCATAATTGCGATGTTGTGGCTGGCGATACCAGCCAAAAAGCTGCGCCTGATTTACAAAGAACTGCGGCAGATGGAAGGTAGCGGGGATGTAGTTCCGGCTTTTTGCGCCTTCGCTATAGCGGATACTAAGTTCTGCGCCGGAGTACCACAGCCCGCTGGGCGAATCGTAAGGCAGCACATCCAGCGTGATATAATGCAAATCTCCCCAGCGCTGCAAGCCCCGATAGCGGTAACTAGCGCATTGTTCCGCCTTGGTATCGGCAGTTAATACTCCCGTTTCGCTTAGCCAGGCAGGGTTTATATCCCGGTATTCTTTGGCGGCGCTTTGGGGATTGCAAAAATCAAAGCTAAAGCTCTCTGGCGTGGCGCCGGCGGGCAAGAGGATATTTACATTATGCACCGGTACTCTGAGGCGTCCAGTGGCTGTAAGGGAACCGGTGCTTTGGGCTTCATCAAAAAAAAGCCGGAATTGCAAGGTACCGGCTGAGAGAATGAGTGGAAATAGTAATAATAATATGGCTAATTGCTTCATTTTTTAATGTCCTTTCTGTAGGGAGGCTTAGGGTTTGGTTTGCGATAGCTCGTTTTGGGGCGGGTGCTGGATTTGCGGAAGCTACGCGCCATTGCCAGAGACATGCCGGAAGTGGCGTGTTTGATACTGAGATTGTGCATTTGCTCTTTGTGTTCTGCCAAAAAATCCTCTACCTGCTGATGCGACTTTTGCCATACAGCGGCAAGGCAAAAACCGATACTTTGCTGCACCACCTTTTCGTTATCCGAGATATAGGGCAGGATAAAATCCAGGATTTCATCGGTTTTTAGAGGGCGGCGACCGGCATTCAGCGAGCCAATACAGGCGCGACGCATCCATTTACTGGGAGATTTGCACCATTCTTTTAGCTCGATGATATCCATCAGCGATAGTTCGCGAAATACGGGCAAGATTTTAAGCCCCAAAACATCCGCATGTACCCAGTTTTCCACATACTTATCCAGCCAGCGTCGCACGGCTTGTTTGGCGTTCAAATCCAAACGCGGACGCTGCTTTTTGAGCAGCCGGATGGCAAGACCGCCAAACTCGTATTTACCGGTACTCAATAGGTATTCTGCCAAATCTACCAGCTCGGACATGCTAAGCGTATATTCCGTTAAGATGCGATCTCGCAATAGCTTGATTTCATGGTCTTCAATGCCAAAAGCATCGCACCCTTCTGGAACCATACGCATTTGTGCCATAGCTTTTACGGGGTCTTCACGATCATAGCAGAACTTTTCGATAATTCGGATAATTTCCTTCAATTTTTCATTGTCTTTGTGCATCTTCTATCCTCGGCAAATAGAATCTTACTCAAAAAGAGTGTTTGAGGTTTAGATACCTTTGCTAAATATGATAAACGCAAGACTCATTCCAATTCTGCCACTAATTTAGAAATCATGCGGGTTTTACAGTAATAAGGCTCTTGCTGCGATGCCCTCAGGTGCAGACGCCAGTTCGCCACTTCACGGACTTTGAATAATAAATCTTGACCAGAATGCCTTTATCAAAATGAATGTTCTTAATATGAATAGAAACATAGAGATGCTATTACCGTAGGAGTAATAATGAAGAGATTTTCAGTTTTACGCCGCAGAAAACGTACCATGCGCAAAGTAAAGAAGTTATCCCTCTTATTATTGGGGATTTTCTTCCTTATTTTGGGCATATTTGGCGCCATTATGCCCATCGTTCCCTGCGTTCCTTTTTTGGTAATAGCCGCCGCCTGCTTTGTGGAAACCTCTCCCAAGATGCACGATATGCTTATGAATAACCGCTATTTTGGCAGCTACTTACGCCGCTATAAATACAAAGAGGGACTCTCCATAAAAGTGAAAATCATTACCATCCTCAGTATTCAGGCATCCTTTTTGGTTACCATCGTGTGGATTATCCCGAAGCATCTTTTGTGGCTAAAGATTATCTTCGGCGTTCTTGCCCTCTTTTACAGCCTGCATATCCTCTTGCAGCCGGGTATCAAAGAGGAAGAAGACGATAATGAATAGTAAGGGGAAGCCGCTTTAGCAAGCCTCCCCCTCCAATTCTTATATCAAATCAAAACGCTACTTTTACACCCACGGATACCGAGCGCTTGGTATCCTTTAGCCAGTTGATACCGCCCTCTTTATCCTTGTATTTTTCGCTATATTTACCAATGATATATGTCTTATATTTCTCAGATGCCAAAAGGGTAAAGCTACCGCTCATCTGCGCACGCGGCACCGCCACCTTGCCCAAACTCAGCTCATTCACCCGCGTTTTACTATAGTTAAACGCCACATTTTCCAAGCGCTTATAGCGAGTATCCACCCAGAGGCTAAACCATAGAGATTTCCCCTTATTTGCACCATCGCCATACATATTTTGCCAGGCAAACATGCCCTTTACCCGATCTGCCGCCTTGCCTTCCACTTTGCCATAAAAGCCATAAGCGGCAGGGGATTCCTTCAGGCTTTGCTCTTTGCTTTGCCACTGGTAGTCAATAAGTTCCGGATCACTTTCATCCACAATCTCTGCAAAATTGAAGCGCTCATTTTCGTAGAAGTTATCGAAATAGCCGGGGATAAAGCTATCGCCGTGCATACGGTATTCGAGATTCACTTTTAGGAAATTGAAATCTGCATAGATTCCGGGCAGGATGAAGCCGGTGCCGTGGTCAAAAATATGCGCCATTTCAGCGTAGTTTCCAAATACCATCTTATCCGTATTGAAGACGGGCAGGCTGTAGTCCACGCTCACCACGCCAAGCGCATCGGCAGAGCCTTTCGCCGGCTTGTCGATCTGAGATTTACGGGCAATGTATTTGGAGTTTGCCTTTTGGTTTAGGTCGCTAAAAAGCGCCAGACCCAATTCCAAATCCTTGGTATATTTCCAGGAAGTTTCTGGCAAAGGCTGGAAGCGCCCGCTAAGGGAAATAACCGGTGCCCGCTCGATATCCGAGCTAAAGATTTCAAACTTCGGTTCCATCGGAATCTCCGGATTGTAGCCCAAAAGGATGCCGTTATTTCGTTGATCCGGATAGAAGTGCATATTAGAATAGTTGTGCATTACCAGCCCGTTTCCTACCGAGCGCTTGGGAAATCCGCCAAAATGCCCGTAGTATTCATCTTTTGGCTCGCCATAGCGGATGTAATAGATTTTACCCAGGATGTCCCCTATATTATCCCAATCGCTCTTTTTGATATGGAAGTTTTTATCAAAAAGAAAATCCAAATCCACACCCATCCCAAACTTCTTGTAAGCGATCTCCTGGATGAGACGCAATTGGTAATAGGAAGTGGAATCCACCACCACTTTACCCGCCAAAGTAGATACGCTGTAGCGGCTGGAAGATTTTACACGAAACGGCATTTCCTGTGCCAGTAGCCACAGTGGCAAAACGAGCAAGAACAAGAGAAATAACCTCTTAAACATTTATACTCCTTATAGTTATGTTAATGGATAAAGCATATATAAAGTGGGATTTCTGTCAAGAAAAAGCAGGAGAGGGGCAGCGCTCAGCCTTTTAGACTTCGGGGCGCTTACCCGCCTTCAAGTGCTGCCAACGCCTTTATTTAGCGCTCCGGAGCTTAAAAGGCTTTCCAATTTCCACTACAACGCGCCAGCTATAATTTACCATTGCGAGCAAAGCGAGCAATACCGCCAGAGCCTGCTACCTGCCACCTTGATACAGCTTCGCCCCGTGGCTTAGGCACGCCACGCCTCACGCAGATACCAGAACAGGATATTTTTGGGAAAACACTGTTTTTGGTATCCAATATTACTATAGTGGACAAGCTGTGGACAAAATAGGATTTATTTTTAGCAACCCCACCTATATGAATGAAACATAAGAAATTATCAGGTTTATTTTGTTCGTGGTGGGTAAACCCTTGAATAATCTGGGAAGCTGGTATTTCTTTGGAGTTGCAGAGATAAAGCCAGTCTTTAGACATTGCCAAAATGATGAGCTGGACTCACGCTATTTGAAGTTAATAAACGAACTTGAAGCTGTTCAGAAATGCCAAAACCAAGCACGATATCTGCCACATTGGGAGTGTAGGGGCGCATGGCTTTGCGCCCGCTTTTCACAAAGCGTGCTTGAGAGCGCACACTGTAATAAATTGATATTGAGTCCGTAATGATCACCTGTTGCGTGTAAATTTCGGCGGGTTCAATGCCTTGAACCCCTACATTTCAGGGCTGAACATTCCTTATTGAGTTGTTCATTTCGTATTTCGAGACAGCCTCAACACTTCAGATAGCCCAGGGTGTTCTTGCTTAAAAATGAACTTGCGAGTGTTTGAGCAAGATAAACTCTGGGTAATGGTTGCGTTTTGATGAATATCGTTTTATCCTCCGCCCCTGAGTATTCCGACGCATATTTAGCCATGTGTGTGCGGAAAATGAGCCACCCTTCCGATTTAAATTGAGCCACTCTTCCGGAGCTAAGCCACATTTTTTGTGGCTCACTTTCAAATATGGTGGGCAGCCATCAATTTTATTGGATGCAATTATTTCCCGAAATGAGGTTATTCTGCCTGTCTTGTCCCGTCAGGGACAGTGGTTTAGGTAGCCCAGGGTGTGCTTGCTGAAAACGAGCTTGCGAGTTTAGGCAAGATCACCCTGGGTAATGGTAGCGTGGTAATGTATGTTGTTTTATCCCCCGCCCCTCCATCTTCTTTATGTCCAAAATCCGCGGATTTTGGACATAAAGAAGATGGAGGGCGGGGGTTTATTTTCGTTATTGTTATGTTCCACAAATGATATCTGAAATTCCGGGGTTGTTCCGAAATGCCAAAACATGCACTCCGAGGGGAATTTTGTAAGAGCGAAAGCATGGTGTGCCCCTCATGCAAAAAAAACCATTCCCCCTTGTAATTAAGGGCACAAAACCCAACGGGTCTTTTGTGCCCTTAATTACAAGGGGGAATGGGGGATAAAAGATATTTATAAAACATACCCGCCACCCAGGGTGATCGTGCCCAAAACTCGCAAGCTCATTTTGTGGCACTAAGGCCCTGGGCTAGCTAAACCACTGTCCCTGACGGGACAAGACCTTTGTTCTGCTTGAATTCGAAGCCATCTTAGGCTGCATTTTCTCTGTATTAGCTCATTGTTTTTTTTTACCCAGCAATGAAAATAAACATTAAAAAGGTGACTACACTCATGTGGATACTATGCTCTTTTATATCGGAATAATCACTCTATCAAAACGAAAGCAGCAAGAACCTACAAAAGGAACTTGAACAAGTAAGTGGGCAAGCTCATAAAACAGTGGACATGCCACCCATTCAAGATGCTGTAAACATAAGAGATAGCGATGGCAGTGGTCAAGTAAGTGGTGAAACATCGGAATTAGATGACAATTTAGATAGTATATATATTGATAATGAAAGAGATAAGGCAGATAGTGGTCAAGTAAGTGAGCAAGTAAGTGAGCAAGTAAGTGAGCAAGTAAATAAATTGAAGCCTGAAGATCTCGCAGATATTCAGGTATTGATTATCTTAAACTCTCTTAATCCTATCAGCATGAATGAGCTTAAACATAAGTTAAACTGGGGAAGCAAATTCTATTTGTATGCTAAATATACGCGTCCCCTCCTGGAAAGCGGCATATTGCTTATGAGCTTTCCCGATACGCCCCGGCATCGTAATCAAAAATATTACCTCAGCGAATATTGGATAGAGCTTTATCACAAACTGCAAGATGTCTTGAATTGAAATAACCAGTTTTAAAAAAGCTCTTATTCAAACATGGTGGGTAAGCCCCTAATGACCTATGGAGCAAGCATTTTCCCTGAAAACGTGGAAACACAAACAATCTCGAGGCTGTCCAGTAATACGAAAAACAACATAACAACAAGAAATGTCCACCCCTAAAATGATAGGGGTTCAATGCCTTGAACCCGCCGAAAAATACACGCAACAAGTAATCATTACGGACTCAATATCAATTTATTACGGTGCGCGCTTTGCGCACGCTTTGTTAAAAGCGGGCGCAAAGCATTGCGCCCCTACATTCTCGTTTCGTTAGATATCGTGCTTGCGAGTGTTTGAGCAAGATAAACCCTGGGTAATGGATGCGTTTTGATGAATGTCTTTTTATCCTCCGCCCCCTCTGCCACTGATAGGGCAAGACCTCTGTTCAGCTTGAATACGAAGCAGTTATTTACTCAATGTTTCCAATATTAATTCAAAGCTCTCGCTGTCAATAAGAATTAGAGTATAATCGAGTTTCAATCATTTCTCTGCGATTCGTTGTGAGGAAAGTGGAATTTATAGATTGACAAATAAAGAGGGTTTTGCAATGTATGAAACAGTTGAAAAAGGTATAAGATTTCTTCTTATGTGAAAGAGTTAATATTTTGAAAATTAAGTCCCTTAGGAGTGATCATGGATCGATTATTGGACAGATTGCTGTCTATAAAAAAGATTAGTGCTTACCTTGGCGTAAGATATGACAAGGTGTGTCGCTGGATAGAATTTCACAATATGTCCAACCATAAAATGGTCGTTTGTTCAAATTTAGAATCTCAGAGATTGATGCTTGGGTAAAAGATGGTGGGGCAAGCCGTAAGTAAAAAACAGAAGGTACAAAATGACTGATATTTTGGAAAAGTTCAAAACTGCCTTGCAATCGACTGGAGATCAATACCATCGTTTGATTATTCTGGTTAATTGCGAAGAACGCGGTGAACAAGAGATTGTCAGGTTGTTGAAAGAAGATCGTAATGCTGAGTCACTAAACCTCAACCTTGAGCTTGCCACGAGATTGTTAGAATACAGCATAAAGCAAAGACCACTTAAAATAACTGAGATTATGGAAGGGCTTGTAGGCGGCACACCATTTCCTGCACTGTTGGATCATATCGACATCCTATTTGAACCATCACTTAAGACCGATACCTTGTCACTACTACTCTCCTTATCAAAAAGCAAGACTATCGTCGTTTTTTGGTGGGGCGCTTTAAAAGAAAACAAGCTTTACTACGCTGAGCCCGGATATCCGGAATATAAATCATACCCAGTACACGATTTCGTGGCTATCGATGCACAGCCACAAGAAAACTTGTAAATAGAAGGAGAATTCTAATGTTTTACAAAGACCTTATCCAATATGAGCCCATTGAAAGCCTGGTTCAATTGAAAGATGCTGCCATTACTCAGAAAGCCGCCAACCTGGTAAGTACTTATGTAATCTCTGAGGAAATGGCTGAACGCATTTCCAATCTAATCATAACTCAGTTGCAGTTCGATTCCCCAACTGACAATAAAGGTCTCTTGATTGTGGGTAATTATGGAACCGGTAAATCTCACTTACTCTCGGTGATCTCAGCCATCTGTGGTGATGCTTCACTTGTTGCGCACCTTACAGATGCACAAGTGAAAGAAAAAGCAAAAATTATAGCCGGTAGATTCAAGGTGGTTATTCGTACAGAACTTGGTGCCACCACTATGCCGCTGAGAGATATTTTGGTAAGGGAACTCGAAGAGAACCTGAAGAGGGATGGTATAGATTATTCCTTCCCGCCTATGGATAAGAGTTATTCCATCAAAAAAGACCTTGAAGACATGATGCAGGCATTTCATGAGGTGTTCCCAAACGATGGCTTGATCCTGGTTGTGGATGAGCTTTTAGATTACCTGAGAAGTAGAACGGACCAGGACTTGGTAATAGATCTCAATTTCTTAAGAGAAATAGGGGAAGCCTGCAAAGACCTGAGATTCAGATTCATCGCCGGTATTCAGGAAGCGATATTCGATAGCCCGAAATTCATATTTGTGGCAGAGAGCCTGCGCAGGGTAAAGGATAGATTTGAGCAGGTGCGCATTGCCAGGAGAGATCTCAAGTATGTGGTTGCCAATCGTCTGTTAAAAAAAAGCGCTGATCAGACTCAGAAAATCAGAGAATACCTTGAGCCTTACACTCGATACTATGATGATTTAACCCAGCGTATGGAAGAATTTGTAAATCTTTTTCCCATACATCCCAACTACATCGATACCTTTGAAAGTATCACCCTGATTGAAAAACGCGAAGTTCTGAAAACCATCTCTTTGAATATAAAGCAAATCATCGACAAAGAGGTTCCGCAAGATACTCCGGGGATATTGGCTTATGACAGCTATTGGAAGATGTTGAGCGACAATCCCAGCAACCGCTCCAATCCCGATATTAAGGAGGTAATAGAGGTTAATTCAGTTTTGGTTTCCAAGATCGAACAGGCCTTTACCAAACCCATATACAAAGCTATTGCCATCAGAATCGTTAATGGCCTTTCCATACATAGATTAACCACTGTTGATATGAGTGTAACCATTGGTGCAAACCCCCAAGAATTAAAAAACAACCTCTTCCTTTTTGATGCCAATGCCGCCAGTATGGGAGGTGATGAACCGGATAAAGACCTGACCACATTGGTGGAGACTGTGTTGCGGGAGATTGTAATCACCGTTAGTGGTCAGTTTATCTCTTCCAACCCAAACAACGGACAATTTTATCTGGATCTAAAGAAAGTTGATGATTTTGACGCCATCATAGCCAAGAAAAAAGACACTCTGGGAGATGCAAGCCTCAATACCTACTACAATGAAGCCCTGAAACGCGTTTTGGAGAGGATGGATATTACCCCGCATGTAACGAACTACAATATCTGGCAGTATGAGATAAACTGGCGTGAACGCAATGCCCCCCGCAGCGGATATCTCTTTTTTGGCTCTCCCAATGAACGTTCTACCGCAGTACCACAAAGGGATTATTATATCTATTTCCTCAGACCCTATGATAAAACACCTGTTAAGGATCAGAAACTCGATGATGAGGTGTTTATATACTTGAACATTAGAGATGAGGAATTTGATGAAGTATTGGGGCTATTTGCAGCATCTCACGAGTTATCCCTCACAGCATCGGGAAATGCCAAAAACATCTATCAACAGAAATTTGAACAATACCTGCGTAAAGTAGTCTTATGGTTGCAGAGTAATATCTGGGATGCCTTCGATGTAGTCTATCAGGGAAAACGGCAATCCTTGGAAAACTGGGCAAAGGGCAAGAATATTAGAGAGATCTCTGGATTAGCGCAGAATGAGACTGCAAACTTCAGAGATATTATCAATGCCATTGCCTCTATCTGCCTGGCTGAACACTTTGAAAATCAGGCACCAAAATATCCCAAGTTTTCAGTCTTGATTACCGGATACAATAGAAAGCAGAATATTACCGAAGCCTTACGCTTTATCTCAGGTGGTAATAAAACAAAGCAAGCGTTGGCTATTCTTGATGCCTTACAGCTTCTTGATGGGGACAGGATCACCACATCCCAATCACCCATCGCCCAATACATCAGCAACAAGCTGACTGCAAAGGGGAAGGGACAGGTTCTAAATCGGGAAGAACTCATAACCAGGGTGAATGGTTTGGACTATCTTGATCCCAGCGGTTTCAGACTGGAACCGGAATGGGTGGTTGTGGTTTTGGTAGCAATGGTCTATTCGGGCGATATCGACCTCACTGTAGTGGGGAATAAATTTGATGCCACCCGGCTCCAATATCTTGGTGCCACAGACCTGGCTACTTTGGTGGATTTTAAACACATTGAGCTTCCCAAGGATTGGAATTTACAATCCATAAAATCACTATTTGAGCTTGTGGATCTTCCCTCCGGTTTAGCCCAAAGCATTGCTCAGGGCAGCGATGACCAGGTGAGGGCACTGCAAGACGCCATTTCAAAATCGATCACCCGCATCGTTTTCGCAATTAACCATCTCAGCGCTGGATTGATATTCTGGGGGTTGGATCTGAAAGCTTCACTCCAACTGGAAAACGCCCAACAAAACCTTGGCAAAGCCAAGGAGTTCTTAGAGTCTCTCGCGGTCTTCAATACAGCCGCCAAACTTAAGAACTTTAATGTGCCAGTGGCAGATATTGAATCTCAACGCGTTTCTTTGAACCTTGTTCAAACCATCAAGGCTGCTAAAGACTTTATCGACAACTTAAATCCCCTCATAAACTGGCTGTCCACTGCTGAAAAACTGCTCCCCACCGAAAATCCCTGGCAGGATGGATTTGGAAAGACTAAAGAGATTGTACTAAAACAAGTCAAGGAACTAAAGGCAGAAGAAATTAAGGCTCTCACCGGAAAGATTAGTTATGAACTGCAAAAACTCAAGAAGGACTTTATTGAACACTATGTGAATTTGCATAGCAAGCAACGCCTTAATAGGCAAGACGATAAAACCAAGGCTGAACTCTCCAATGATTTTAGGATACATAGCCTGCTTAAACTTGGTGAAATCGACATCATGCCCAAGCAGCAAGTAAACGACATTCTGGAGAAACTGGCAATTCTGAGAACATGTTTTAACCTTACAGAACAGAACTTGCAGGCAGACCCCATTTGCCCTCATTGCAAATTCAACGCTGCGGTGGAAACTGGCACCGTGTCTGCAAGCCATATATTGAGGCAGATTGACCAAATGCTGGATATGACCATTGACAACTGGACCGAGATGCTGCTCCAGAATCTACAGGATGAACACACTCAAGAATCAATATCTTTGCTGAGCGATAAGGACATAGCTATCCTTGATGAGTTTATCCAGAGCAAAAAGCTCCCTGATAAACTTGATGATAGCTTTGTGAGAATCCTGAAAGAAGTATTGGCTGGACTCATAAAAGTAACCATAAATATGGATGAAATCCGTAGAGTGATCAGCAAGGCTGGAGGGTCTATCTCTCCTATTGATTTAAAACGTGTCTTAGATCAGTATATTGATTCACTCACTCAAGGAAAGAATCCTCAACGGGTTAGGATTGTACTGGAGTAACATGATGACAAAAGATAAATTGTTAAAAGCCATAAAAAATCCAGAATGGACTAATGTCGAGTTTAAACTGTGCCGCAATGGTGTGGCTGAAGATGCCTACAAAACCGTATCAGCCTTTTCCAATACCAGCGGCGGATACATTATCTTCGGAATCAGAGAAAATGCCAATGGAACTGAAAGAGAAATAGTGGGCGTGGAAAATGTTGATAGAGTTCAAAATGACTTCCTTAGCTGTTTACGCAGCAGTTCCAAGCTTAGCAGAGTGATATATCCCAAAGCGATACTACACGAGTTGGATGGAAAACATATACTGGTATTCTATATCCCAGAGGCTAATCGCGAAGAAAAACCCATCTACTTGGATCGAAGAATAGACCAAGCATATATCCGAAGGGGTGGTGGCGATGAATTGTGCACAGAAACAGAACTAAGGAGCTTCATAAGGGACGCCAGTGTCATACCTTTCGACAGAGTTTTGGAGCAAGGAATTATCCCCGATAAATTCATTAACACGAAAACCTTAAAGTGGTATAGAAAACTTTATGATGACAGAACTGGAAACAGATATGCCTCGTTTGACGACATTGACTTTCTTTTAGAACTGGGTCTAATGACAGAAAATGAAGACAAGGTTGTCCCCACCAAAGCAGCCATCTTGCTGTTTGGAAAAGAGCGTTATGTAAGGCAGATATTACCCAGACCAATTGTGGATTATCAAAGAATAGATACCTTTGAAGAAAATTGGGACCCAGATAAAAGATGGCATGATCGACTGGTGATAGAAAGTAACCTCTTTGATGCTTGGAGAGTACTTTATGATAAATACTCCCTTATTGCGGATGTTCCTTTTTCACTTGATGAGACAACCATGCTGCGTAAAGATGACTCTTTAGAATACAGGTCCTTCCGGGAAGCTGCTGTGAATCTACTGATTCATCAAGACTATGGCGACATTTCCAGAAAAGCCGAGATTAAGATATTTAGGGACAAGACCGTATTCTGGAATCCAGGATCTGCATATTCCAGCGTTGAAGAGTTACTAGAATCACGCCACCATCCGACTCGCAATCCCTTGATAGTAAGAATCTTTCGCTTGATTGGTCTTTGTGAAGAAGCAGGAACTGGGATCAGGACCATCATGGAAGATTGCCGTAAGCTGGGTCTCTTTCCCGCTCAAATCATCAATGATAAATCCGGCTTCAGCTTTTCACTCACTATCCTCAAACAACAGATAATATCCGAACCTTTCAAAGAGCTAATAGCAAGGCTGGATATTAAGACTAATGCTGATGAAGATGCCATCTTTTCATATCTGGTCGCCTACAAAAATCTGAGCCTGCCCATTGCAAAAGCGATAACAGGAAAGTCTAGCGATGTTACACTGGCAGCCATGGCTAAGCTTGAGGCTGCAGGACTGACCAAGTCAAGCGACCATAAGCAAGCTTGGTCACTGAGTGAACACATTGAACAACAGATAATTAAGACAGATAGTGCCCAAGCTACTGACCAAGCTACTGGGCAAGTAACTGGGCAAGCTACTGGGCAAGCTCATGAGAACAAAAAGCAAGAGATTGCTTGCCTGATAGAAGAACTAACACAGGTACAAATTGGGATAATTCGAATCTGTTCTGAATCTGTAAGCATGAAAGAAATAATGCAAAACCAATCAAAAATAAATCGGGACTATTTGAGAGTTAGACACCTAAATCCGCTGCTTAGACAAGGCATAGTGCTAATGAAATATCCGGATAAACCCAAGCATCCCATGCAAAAGTATCATCTTAGCGACTATGGCAGTATAGTACTACAAACCATTCAAGGAGAAAGCTGATGTCTCAACAAATATTCATAGACCTGGATGCGAGGTCAAAAAGCCCCGTCACTTGCCTGGGACAAGTATTTGCCAGCGAAGATGTCCGCAGAGAGCATTTCAGAAAGCTCCTGCGAGAAAAACTGAAAGACCCCCAGTTCCGTAAGATAGAAGGCTTTCCCTTCGGCGAAGATGAAGATATCATCGCCCTTAGCGATCCTCCTTATTATACCGCCTGTCCCAACCCTTGGATAAATGAATTTATCGCCGAATGGGAAAAAGAAAAGGGAAGCAGACCTGATGAATATCACCGCGAACCTTTTGCAGCAGACGTAAGCGAAGGAAAGAACGATCCCATCTACAACGCCCATTCCTACCATACCAAAGTGCCCCACAAGGCTATAATGCGTTACATCCTACACTACACTGAGCCCGGAGATATCGTCTTTGATGGCTTCTGCGGAACTGGCATGACCGGCGTGGCAGCCCAACTCTGTGGTGACAGGAAAGTAGTGGAATCCTTGGGATATATGGTGCAAGATGATGGCACCATTCTGGATGAAGATGGCAAGCCTTTTTCCAAATTGGGAGCCCGTAAAGCCATTCTCAATGACCTCTCCCCGGCAGCCACCTTCATCGCCGCCAATTACAATTCTCCCGTGGATGTCGAGGAGTTTGAACGAGAGGCAAAGCGCATCCTGGAAGAGGTAGAAGAAGAATGCGGCTGGATGTATGAGACCCTGCATACTGATGGTAAAACAATCGGTAAAATCAACTACACTGTCTGGAGCGATGTGTTTATCTGCTCCAATTGCCAGAAGGAAATCGTATTTTGGGATGTGGCAGTGGATCAAGAAGCGGGGAAAGTGCAAAGTGAATTTGCATGTAATCACTGTGGTGCCACCCTCACTAAAAAGGGATTGGAAAGACCTTTTATAACGATTTATGATAAAGGCTTTTCTGATGATCTCTCCGTTGAAGCTCATGAAAAAAAAGGGAAAACCATTAAACAGGCTAAACAGATACCAGTATTGATCAATTACTCTTTAGGAAAGCAAAAATTCAGAAAAATACCAGACAGAAGAGACTTGGAGTTGGTTGAAAAAACAAACAGGCTTGATATTCCCTATCGATACCCTAATAATCAAATACCGAAAGGAGATAAAACTGCCGATCCTTTTAACTATGGTATTAAAAATGTACATCATTATTATACAACAAGGAACCTCTATACGCTTTCAAAAATTAATAATATCTGCAGTTCACATTCATTGGGATTTACTCAACAGTCTGTTAACACCACATTAACATCTAAATTGGTCAGATACAATATGGGAAATAGAGGAAACGGAATTTTGGCTGGAACACTATATGTGGCTTCTTTGATTGCTGAAACAAATCCTTTATGGGTTTTTGCAAATAAACAAAAAGATATAGCAAGGGCTATCGGGATGCCATATTACAGTGTAATTTCAACTATATCTACTTCAAATATTTCTTCAGCCCCTAATGGCGTGCTTGACTACATCTTTACCGACCCTCCTTTTGGTAGTAATCTCATGTATTCCGAGCTTAACTTCATTTGGGAAAGTTGGTTAAGAGTGTTAACCAACAACAAGCAAGAAGCGATAGAAAACAAAGCACAACAAAAGACCTTGTTTGATTATCAAATGATTATGACAGATTGTTTCAGAGAGTATTTTAGAGTTCTCAAGCTAGGTCGCTGGATGACAGTAGAATTTCATAACTCTAAAAACAGCGTGTGGAATTCCATCCAAGAGGCGCTGCAGGTTGCTGGCTTTGTAATCGCCGATGTACGCACCCTTGATAAGCAATCTGGCTCTTTCAACCAAGTCAATGCCGCCTCCGCCGTCAAACAAGACCTGATCATATCCTGTTACAAACCCAATGGTGGACTTGAAGATAGGTTTGTTAAAATTTCCGATACCGAAGAAGGCGTATGGGACTTTGTGAGAACGCATCTCAGGCAGCTACCCAAAGTTGTAATAGAAAGAGATAAAATGCAGGTTGTAGCAGAGCGGCAAAACTATCTGCTCTATGACCGCATGGTGGCTTTTTATCTGCAACGCAATGCCTTGGTGCCCCTGTCTTCGGCAGAGTTTTACCGAGGATTGGAGGAGCATTTTCCCTCCCGGGATGGGATGTATTTCCTGCCGGAGCAGGTGGTGGAATACGATAAAACCAAGATGAAGATTCCAGAGCTGGCACAAATGGTGATATTTATCACAGATGAGGTTTCAGCAATCCAATGGTTGCGCCAATTGCTCAAAGATAAACCCCAGACGTTCCAAGAGATTCATCCCCAATTTATGAGAGAGATAGCTGGCTGGAACAAAACAGAAAAGAGCCTTGAGCTATCACTTATCCTGGAAGAAAACTTTTTAAGATACGACGGCATTGCTGAAGTTCCCAGCCAGATTCATACATATCTTTCTACAAACTGGAAAGATCTGCGCAAGCTCCTCAAAAACGATCCAGAACTGAAAACTAAAGCCAAGGATAGGTGGTATGTGCCCGATCCTAATAAATCGGCAGACCTGGAGCAGATGCGGGAAAAGGCTTTGCTAAAAGAATTCTGGACCTATCTGCCCAAAGATTATAGCCCCAAAAAACAGAATGACCTGCAGATAGAGATACCTGATTTGCCCAAAGCAGGCACTATGCCTTTTTCTGGAAAAAGATACAAGGTAATACGGGCAGAAGCTGTAAGGGCAGGTTTTAAGCTCTGTTGGCAAAATCGGGATTATGAGACTATTATTCTGATGGCACAGCGCATACCCAGCAGCCTCTTAGAGGAAGACCCCAAACTGCTGATGTATTACGATCAAGCCATTACCAGGACACAGTAAAGAGGGCTTAGGGTGTACAGCGATCAAGTTCCCGCAAAAGACCTATTGGTAAACGCGATTATTCAGCGATTATGCTCTATTTCGCACCAGATGGTGATCTTGTTCGATCATGATAGTTTGGTATCCTCTACTGTTGTTTTTGAGCGAATAGCTGACAAGGGGTTTGATCTTTATGACTATACCGATAACTTGAGTTTGTACTTTTATCTGGAGAACAAAAGGCGCATGAATTTGGAGTCTGAGAATAGACGGATATTGATCAGGGTTTCCGCAGATCTGGTTAACCTTGCTCAAGTTCCTTATTCGGTATTGATGCAATCTGATGTTATTCATTTGAGGTTGGACGATTTCTTTACAGGAATTGCAGCTAAAGCAGTTAGGGAGCTTCCCAGCCAGTATTTTGAGAAGCTGTATGAATTGTTGCAGACTCAAGCTCAAAACCTGGCTTCATATAGCGAGAGTATTGATTTTATAGCCAGGCGAATATTGGGAATTGATACAGCGGGGATAAGCACAGAGCTGCAGTTTTGGGCGGTATTATTTAAGCTGCATTATAAAGATACAGTACTGCCTGAGTTTATTGTGAATAATCTGCTGAATGTAGGCAAAGAATTGGTGGATGGATATGATATCGACCTTGATCGGGTCTTAAAAAGCAGAGAGTATTTCTATGCTTTTCTACAAAAGGAATGGCGGCGATTTGTGGATAAATGGACATGCTCCGCGGAATATCCCAGGGTGCTGCCTTTTGATCATCCCGATCTGAAAGTATATACCGATAATTTCTTTACAGAGGGTTTGCTCCAGCGCATTACTTTAGCGACACCTGTGAAAGTAGAGACCAGCTGGATGGCTTGCGGTATAGAGCGTTCACCCCTGGATAATGTTGCTCTTATCCAAAGCCAGCTATCCCTGCTCAATTCGCAACTGCCGGGAATAGAAGACAATTATCAAGCCTGGCAGAAATATGCCAAGCATTACGCCAGACTCTTGCAATTGCTCTATACCCAGGCGCAGATGCCGGATATCCCAGCTTTGGATCAGCTTCGTGTGGAAGCCAATAGCAGATTCAGGGATTGGGTAATAAAGCATTACGATTCCCTTTCCAGCCTGCCAGCCACAGAACCCATTTTGGTGCATCAAATAGCCCGGAGCATGGCATACCGTCGGGCAGAGCAGGCTTCGCCCCAAACGGCGTTAATTATCTTGGACGGGATGTCTTACGATCAATGGCTGTGCATCCATTCAGAATTGGATTTATCCGGTTCTAAGGTTCAGGAATCTGCCCTATTTGCCTGGTTGCCCACTCTTACATCCATCTCCCGCCAAGCCATCTTTTGCGCACAGCTTCCTTTCTATTTTGCCAGCTCTTTAACAAATAACAGCAAGGAATCCAGCCAATGGAAACGCTTTTGGGAAGATGCCGGGCAAGATTCCAACCGAGTGCACTATCTACGGCTGGAAGGCACGGAAGCCCCAGCTATACAAATAGAAAAAGAGATCAATCTAAATAGCGCCTCGGTAATTGGCATCGTAATCAATACTATCGATAACATGCTGCATGGCATGAATCTGGGCGCTTCAGGCATGCATAGCCAAATCCGGCACTGGCTTAAGCAGGGGCATTTGGCAGCTTTGCTCAAGCTTCTGTTGGATAAGGGTTTTGAGCTTTGGCTTAGTTCGGATCATGGCAATTTGGCATGTAGCGGAATAGGCAATATTGCAGATGGTGCGTTATCCGAAACCAAGGCTGCCCGCACCCGGATCTACGCTTCGGAAGCCCTTGCTGTAGGGGCTTTGGAAAAGTCTGGCTCCTCGCTTTTGTGGACCCCAAAAGGCATACCCCCGCAATTTCATTGCCTCTTTGCTCCATATCAGGCATCGTATTTGGCAAAAGGGAAAAAGAGCATCTCCCACGGCGGCATTTCTTTGGAAGAGTTAATGGTGCCGCTTATCAAAATAAATAGGACCTAAATAATGAAAGATAAACACTTAAATAAAATCGGCATAAAACAACTAATTCGGCTGGAATGGCTGGACCGCACACTTTCTCTGCTGCTTGCCGGTATGTCCCCGGAAGAGATTCGCCGGGATTTAAGCGACTATTTGGCAGATAAAAAACCCAGCGGCGGCATCGGAGAACGGGGGTATAAAACCTATACCTTAGCCATTGCCATCCTTTCCGCCTGGTTCGATCCTGCGATCCAGTGGCACAGCTTACGGGATAAATTGCTGGTGCAGGCGCGGCAGCTTCCCCCAGAAGAATGGATGGTATTACACTGGACTCTAATGCTTGCCGCATATCCCTTTTGGTTCAATGTAGCTATTCAAACCGGCAGAGTATGCGCCCTGCAGGAAAGGGTTACCCGCAAACAAATCTTCGACCGCCTGATAGAACGCTATGGCGAACGCAGCACCATCTTAAGATATGCGCGCTATGTAATAAGAAGCTTCAAAGCCTGGAAGATCCTGGAAGATACCGAAACCCGTGGCTGCTACCAAAAGGGAGCTTCCATTCCTATCAGCAATCCGCAAATCATGGGCTTGCTCTTTGAAGCCATGCTCATCTCTACCCAGGGCAACAAAGCCCCTTTGCGCAGTTTGGCTTATTCCCCCGCACTTTTCCCCTTCATCCTTGCTACTGAACGGGCGCCACAAGCCGTGGCAAGCAATCCGGCGCTGGTAGGTGAGCGCCTGGGAGATGGGGAGATGATGGTGTATTTACAAAATGATATTGATAAAGATGATTTATCAAAAAGGATTGAACACAATTAAGAGGTTCGTTTGCAAAAAAGGACGAAAGAACACATACTCGAAGATAAATCTAAGAATGTATTTAGAACATTATTGCCTGAGAATTGGCTATTTAGAGAAAAATCGCACGATTATGGTATTGATGGAGAAATAGAAATATTTGATACCGACAATAAAACAACAGGTTTGATGTTTTACATTCAACTTAAAGCAACTGATTCAAAGGGAAAGAACACAATTCATAAAATCCGAATGAAGTCGGACACTATACGTTATTTTTAGCTCTTATTCAAACATGGTGGGTAAGCCCCTAATGACCTATGGAGCAAGCATTTTCCCTGAAAACGTGGAAACACAAACAATCTCGAGGCTGTCCAGTAATACGAAAAACAACATAACAACAAGAAATGTCCACCCCTGAAATGTAGGGGTTCAATGCCTTGAACCCGCCGAAAAATACACGCAACAAGTAATCATTACGGACTCAATATCAATTTATTACGGTGTGCGCCCCTACATTCTCGTTTCGTTAGATATCGTGCTTGCGAGTGTTTGAGCAAGATAAACCCTGGGTATGTGATGCGTTTTTATGAAGATCTTTTTATTCTCCAGCCCCTCACGAAGCAAGATTTCTGTACTCCTTGAATACGAAGCCATTAAGGGCTTCATTTTTCCTATTTTTAGCTCATGGGTTTCTATCTCACCCACTTGGATTGAACAAGCGCCCTTTTTGTTTGTCATTTTTTTAATCGGGATATCGAGAATATCGGAAACGGCATGCCGGGCATTGGATTCAAAGTGATTGCTGATACAGAATAGAAAGCTTTTGAACTTCAAAGGGCTGTCCAAGCAAGGTGACAGGTTGCGGGCGGCAGGGCTGCGCACGTGGCGAACATAGTTTGTTGCTGGCATAATTGGCATAAAGCTAAGGGCTTTTACGCTCTCCAGTATGTGAAGTCAATGCCGCTTGTAAAAGGCGGTTACAGAACTGATAGGCGGATAAGCGTCATTAACTCCACAACTCACTCAATAATTTGTGTAAATTAGCGTTAATTCGTGGACAATTATCATTAAACGGCAAGATGCCGTTTTTACTTTCAAGCGACAAGATGTCGCTTCCACGGCGCTTCTTCCTTGGCTCTCGCCCTCACAATGCCCTCACCTCTCCCCGTAAATTGCCGGTCGAGGCGAGGGCATTACGAGGGAGGCAAAGGGGCAAGCCAGCAAAAGTAATTGACTAAAAATCCCCTGCCATTTATCTGGCGAAAAATATATTTGGGAGAGAAAAATGATACTATCTACCACCCCCAGCCTGGATGGCTATGAGATAAGCGACTATTTGGATGTAGTAAGCGGCGAGGTGATAATGGGCGCCAATATTATCCGGGATTTGATGGCTTCCATTACGGACGTAGTAGGCGGACGCAGCGGCGCTTATGAGAGCAAATTGCAAGACGGGCGCCGGGATGCCATGCTGGAAATGAAGCAAGCGGCAATGCGCCTGGGCGCCAATGCCATTCTCGGCATTGATATAGATTATGAAGTAATCGGCAATAGCATGCTAATGGTAGCCGTAAGCGGCACCGCCGTGGTGGCAAAGAAAAAGAGCTAAGCTATTTCTGACACAGGGGGCAAAAGAAGCTGGAACGTCCGCCTTGCCGGATGCGTTTTACCTCGTGCCCCAGTGGACAGATTTCCTTGTGATATACTCTTAGGAAGTGCTGGAATTCGCCAGTTTTATCATCTATACGCCGGTAGTCGGACACGCTGGTGCCGCCCACCAGAATGGCTTCATTTAGTACATCCACGGTGTGTTTTACCATCTCTTTCGCCTGCTGGAGGGTGATTTTATCTCCCGCAGTTTCGGGGCGAATCCTGGCACGGTAAAGCAGCTCGCATACGTAGATATTGCCCAAGCCGGCAACGATGCTTTGATCTAAGAGCAGGTTTTTGATGGGCGCTTTTCTGCCTTTCAGTTTTTGCAGAAGGTATTGGGCGGTAAAATCCGGACTCAGCGGTTCAGCACCCAATTTCGGCAGATAGTTTTGCAGATTCTCGCTTTTTAGCAGGATAATCTTGCCAAAGGTGCGCAGATCAAAAAAGCGGATGGCGGCGCCATTATCCAGTTCAAAGCGGGCACGCTCGTGTTTGTGCACCTCATTGGGCTGCGCTTCATAGATCAGCTTTCCCGTCATGCGCAAATGGATGATGAGGCTGGTGGCGTTATCCAGGTTTAGTATCATATACTTCCCGCGGCGGATACCGGCTATTACGCGGGCGGGAAAAGGTTCGTAATCCAAGGCGGGGTCGTAGCTTACAGTGCCGGGGTAATAGGAATGAAGGGCGCTAATCTGGCGACCTTCCAGCGCGCTTTGCAAGCCTTCTAAAACGGTATGAACTTCGGGTAATTCGGGCATAATATATCCTAATCTTTAGCAATTGACCGGCAGTAAATACCACCGGTCTTTATCTTCCAGACTAAAGGCTTTTACAGCGCTTCCTGAATCTTCTTGATCAGCATGGATTCCGGCGCTGCGCCTTCCTGAAACCAGTCTTCATTGATGGTGGTGCGGGGCACGCCTTGCACGGAATATTTCTGCGCCAGATGCGGAAACTCTGTCACTTCCACCATATCTGCCTTTACCATATCGCTATAATATGCCATTTGCTGCGCCAAAATCACAGCTTGCGGGCAATAAGGGCAGGTGGGGGTAACGAATACCTGCAAATGCACGGGTTTCTTTAGCTCATCTAGGAACTTCTTAGCTTTATCCGAAAGCTTGAGTACGCCTGTGGATACCATCAAAATGGCGGAGAGCAGTGAGGAGAATTCATAGCCGGCGGGAATGCCGTAAAAGCGGATGCCATAATCCTTTTCGCCTACTAATGCAATGGCGGGAATCTTGTCGATCCCAAAGGCATCTACCACTTCTTTTTCGCTATCAAACTGGTGTACTTCCAGCTTTAGCAAGGGGTTTACGCTTACCACTTCTTCCAAAAGCTGATGCGTTTCTTTGCAATAGCCACATTCAAAGGGCTGGGTAAAGTATTTCAATGTGACGGGTTTTGTCATGTGAGTAAGGGCTTTCTTTACGTCTGCCATTACTTTTTCATCGAGTATGGGCATTATTCCTCCATAATTCTTGCGTTTATAAAATAAAATAATGAAAGTTCTGCCTTTGGCAAATACTTCATGTTTTGGAAAGATATGGCAAGGGCTGGGGGTGCGAGATTTGGGCAAAGATTTATGTGGCATTTTAGGCAGTATTTGCTTATTATTTATGTATGTTTATTAAAAGCCAGGGCGTCATATTCAAGAAAAAGGTTGACGTGTCCTTTGGAGGTAAAAAATGTGTACTCATGAGATTGAGTTTAAGAATGAGCAAAGGCTCCTAAGAAGCAATGTGATATACAGATATATAATAATACCTGCTATTTTGGTTTTTAGCATACTGCCCCTAAGTCTTTTTGCCAGTGGCTTTAGTGAAGAATATAAGGCTTTGATATCCTGGCAATTGCCGGATAATGCAGTGGAAATAAAGGCGCTGAAAGAAATTGACTCCCTGTGGTATAGGGATGGCAATCTCTTTAGCGGCTGGCTGTTTGAACGCCATCCGGAAGGACAGCTCTTGCGAGCTGCTAAATATCACAAAGGCAAGGCACAAGGTCCCAGCCTGATGTGGTATCCGGATGGAACGCCGCAGATGAGCGCAAATTATTACGATGGAGCTTTGAACGGACGCTTTTTGGGCTGGTATCCCAATGGCGGTGTGATATATGATTTATATATAAAACGCGGCACTTTTGCCGGGGACAATCTCTTTGAACTGGGAGACCCGCGCAGCGGCAGCGAAGATGAATATTATGAAGGTGAAGGACGAGACAATGACGGCAGTTACGAATAAGATGCCCAGCCCTGCCAGCTTTCAAAAGATGAAGGAAGCGGGGCAAAAGATTACGATGGTAACCGCTTATGACTATGCGGAAGCCTGTGCGGTATCCGCTAGCGAGATCGATTTGATCCTGGTGGGCGATAGCCTGGGAAATGTAAAACTGGGCTATGATAGCACACTGAAGGTAACTATGGCAGATATGCTTTTGCACACGGCGGCGGTAAGGCGCGGCGCCCCAAATAAGTTCATCATAGGCGATATGCCCTATATGAGCTACCATCTTTCGTGTGAGGATACCAAGCAAAATGCAGCCCGCTTTGTTGTCGAAAGCGAAGCCAATGCCGTAAAGCTGGAAGGCGGCAATCCCTCCCGCATTGACGCCATCAAAGCCATTGTGGATATCGAAATCCCCGTTTGTGCCCATCTGGGGCTTACTCCCCAATCCGTTACCCGCTACGGTGGCTACAAGGTACAAGGCAAGAGCGAGCCGGCTCACGAGGAAATCCTTCTGCAAGCCTCTGCAATTGAGGAAGCAGGCGCCTTTATGCTGGTAATGGAAGGCGTGCCGGAGCTTTTGGGCAAGAAGATCAGCGAAGCGCTAAACATCCCGGTAATCGGCATCGGAGCCGGCAGATACTGCGATGGACAGGTATTGGTATATCACGATATGCTGGGCTACAACCCAAATATTGCGAAGTTTGTAAAGAAATATCAGGAATTGGCTACCCTTAGCACTCAAGCCTTAAATAGCTACCACCGGGAAGTGCGCGAAGGGCTTTTCCCCGGCGAAGAACACGTTTATTACCCCATTAAATAAAACATTTTAAGGATGTGATCATGAAAGATAGAACTAATAGCATGACTCCGGAAGAGAAATTCACCGCCATTGCCAATCTCAAAGAGAAGCTGGAAGATAATTTCGTGGCTTTGGGCGAGCTTTTAAGCGAAGTAAAGCGCAGCAAGCTCTTTCGCTTCAAGGGTTATGAATCCTTCAAAGACTTTGTGGAAGCTGAGTATCAGCTTTCCGGAACTTTGGCAGGCAAGCTGGCACAAACCTTTGATCTCTTTATCGAAGAAATGGATATTGACGACCAAAGCGTAAAAGAAATAGGCTTTGAACGCCTGCAATTGATAAAGCCATACGTGCAAAAGGCAAATTGGAACGAACGGGGCGAATGGCTGCGTAAAGCCGCCGAAACGCCCACCAATGACTTAAGAGCAGAGATAAAGGAGCTAAAAAAGCAAGAAAAAGAAGAGAATCCAGACCTCAAAAAGATATTCACCGATCAATACCTGGAAAAAATGGTTAGTTGGTTCAATTGTAGCAAAGCCGAGCTTAATTTCAAACTGGCTCTTTTTTTTCAAGAGGCAGACCTCGATGAGGTGAAAAAGATAGTGAAAGAACGGCAGCGCGTTTTTGAACAGGAAACAAAGTAAGGAAGAAAGATCATGAAACTAATGAAAATACTCTGGGTGGATGACGAGATAGACCTGCTCAAGCCATTCATCCTCTTTCTGGAAGAAAGAAACTATAGTGTGGATACCTGCAACAACGGGGACGACGCCATCGAAAAAGTGTTGGAAACCAAGTACGATCTGGTTATCTTGGACGAAATGATGCCCGGGCTGGACGGGCTTACCACCCTGCAAGAAATCAAAAGAATAAATAATGCCATACCCATTATTATGGTAACCAAAAGCGAGGAAGAAGGGCTGATGAATCGCGCCATCGCCTCGCAGATATCGGATTACCTGATCAAGCCAATCAATCCCTCGCAGATTATCATGGCAATCAAGAAAATCTTTGAGGCAGATGAGATAAAGGCAAATGAGATTGGGCAGCAATATACCCGCTATATCGCGCAGCTAAATCAGCGCCTCTTTTCCAGCCCCACCTGGGAAGAATGGGGGCAGATTTATCGCGAAATGGTGCAATGGGAACTGCGGATAGACGAAGTAAACGACGAAGGCTTGCGCCAAACCCATTTCCTGGAAAAGCGCAATTGTAATACCGAGTTTACGAACTATTTAGAGCGCAATTATCATAAATGGCTGCAAACGGACGACCGTCCAAACCTCAGCTTTGATATCATCTCCCAATATATTGCCCCGCATTTTGAGGAGAATCTGCCCATCTACTTCATCATCCTGGATTGCATGAGGCTGGATCAATACCTCGCCATTCAGCCCTATATCCAGGAACTCTTTGAAGAGGAACTGGACTTGTATTTCTCCATCTTGCCTACCGCCACGCCGTATTCGCGTAATAGCATCTTCAGCGGGCTTTTGCCCATTGATATTGCGAAGCGCTTCCCCGAATATTGGGTAAGCTCGGCGGAGATGGATAATAGCCGAAACCGCAATGAACACCAGCTTTTGGATGAACACATTGGCGATTTGGGCTTTGACCTGGATCCTTCCTCCAAATACGTAAAAATCTTTAATATGGAAGAAGGCAATTTCGTATTGCGCAAGATCGATAGCTGGAGCCGGGAAAACCTGGTGGTATTGGTATATAACTTCCTGGACCTCCTAGCGCATCACCGCAGCCGCGACCAGATATTGCAAGAGACCATCCCCCACGAAGAGGGGCTGCGCGCCTTTACCAAACACTGGTTCCTGCATAGCAGCCTTTACGAAGCGCTAAAGCTTATTGCACGCCAGGATGCCATCGTAGTGATCTCCACAGACCATGGCAGCATCAAGGTAAACCGCGCCACGCAGGTGATAGGCGATCGCGATGCCTCGGTAACAGTTCGCTACAAAGAGGGCAAAAACCTCTCGGCAAATGACCGCCACGCCCTCTTTATCAAAAAGCCTGTGGATTACGGCTTGCCCTCCAAAAGCATTGTGGATAACTTCATCTTTGCCAAAGATGACTACTACTTTGTATATCCCAATAGCTATCACCAATATCAGCGGCAATACAACGGCACCTTCCAGCATGGCGGGGTATCCATGGAAGAGATGATCCTGCCCGTAGCCACCTGCCGCAGCAAACGCAGAAGATAAGAAAGGATAAAAACATGCTACTTGCTAATCTCCTGAATCCCAAAACCATCCTGCATCTGGATGGCGAATACAGCAAAGAAGAAGTATATCGCCTCCTTTTGGGGCGCATCTGCCAAAAGCAGGAGCTGCCCGAATGTGGAGAAGAGCTTTTGACCAAGATAATTAAGCGGGATCAGGAGAGCAGCACGGCATACCCTACCGGTATTGCCATCCCCCATATCCGCGTGGAAGGCTTTCAGGATACCATCATCGGCATGGCGTTTCTAAAGCAACCCGTGGCATATAACGGCAGCATGATAAATTGGATTGCCCTGGTAATATCCAATATCAGCTCCACAAGCTTGTATCTGAACCTGGTGGCGTCTTTGCTGAAAATCTCCAAAGACGCCGCCCTGGTGCAGAGCCTAATCAATATGGAAGACGGCTCCGCAGTGGTGCAACACTTTAAAAAGCTGGAGATTCAGATTAAAAAAGAAGTGACCATAGCGGATATCATGATTAGCGACCCCGTATCCATTACCAGAAACGCCAAGCTGAGCGAGCTCATCGATATCCTGAATAACCGCCGCATTTCCTTCGTACCCGTAGTGGATGAAGAGAACAACTATTTAGGCGTGGTAAATGTGCTGAGCCTGCTCAAAGTGGGCGTGCCGGATTACCTCATGATGCTGGATAACCTTAGCTTCCTGCGCTCCTATGAACCTCTGGAGAAGCTGCTTCAGGAGCAAACCGAGATCAGCGTGGGCGAGATTATGAAAAACGGCGTAAGCTTCCTGAAGCCAGATACTTCCATCCCCGAAGCGGTATTTGAGATGATTCACAAGAAGATGCGCTTCTTTTGCGTGGTGGACGAAGCTGGCAAGCTGGTAGGAGTGGTAACCGCTATGGATATCCTGCGCAAGGTGATAAAGGCATAAATAATGGCACTCATGATAATCGCACTGGTAATCTTTGGGATTACCTACATCCTCATCATCACCGAATGGATCAATAAGATGCTCGCCGCCATGATGGGCGGCTTTGCTATCATCCTCACCGGCATTGTTCACCAAAAAGTAGCCTTTGCCGCCATTGATTGGAACGTAATCTTCTTCCTTATCGGTATGATGATGGTAATCTCGGTAATGCGGCAAACCGGGCTTTTTATGTATCTCGCCATCAAGATCGCCAAGCTCGCCAAGGGCAGACCCCTGCCCATTATGGTCTGGATGTTTCTGCTTACCACCGTGGTTTCCGCCTTTTTGGGCAGCGTAACCACCATCATGATCCTGGTACCCATTGTATTGCTCGTTGCCAGCGAGCTTAAGATAAGCCCTATCCCCTTTATTATCACCATGGTAATAGGCTCCAATGGCGGGGGTGCCGCTACCATGATCGGTGATCCGCCAAATATCCTGATCGGCAGTGCCACGCATTACAACTTCCTGGATTTCATCCTCAATCTCACCCCGCCGGTAGTAATGATCACCATTGCCTCTATCGGCATAATCTGGCTCTTGTACCGCAAAGGCATGAAGGTAAGCAACGAAAGCCGTGCCCGCCTGATGAGCTATAGCGAAAAGAACCTAATCAAGAGCAAGTTCCTCTTGGTAGCCAGCCTTATCGTATTGGGATTGATGATAATAGCGCTCTCGCTGCAAGCGATAATCCACATTGAAACCGCCACCGTGGCGATGACCGCCGGACTCTTCCTGCTCTTTATTTCCGACCGCAAAAAGGTGGAGCACATCATGGCAAACGAGATAGATTGGGTAACTATCTTCTTCTTTATGGGGCTATTTATGATTGTGGAATCCCTGGTGGAGACGGGCTTTATCGATATGATAGCCGGCAGCGTAATGTATATTACCAAAGGCGAGCCTAAGAGTACCTCGATGGTAATCCTCTGGCTCTCCAGCCTCTTTTCCGCGGTAATTGATAACGTCCCCTTTGTAGCCGCCATGATCCCCGTTTTGGAAAAGCTGGGTGTATTGATTGGCGATAGCAAGGCGATGGATCCGGTATGGTGGTCTTTGGCATTGGGCACCTGTTTGGGCGGAAACGGCACCCTGATAGGCGCCTCGGCAAATATCGTGGCGGTAGGAATTGCCAATCGCAACGGATTTCACATCAGCTTCAAGGAGTTTACCAAGATCGGCGCTATCTTTGCCCTGCTCGCCACCGTTATCAGCACCTTTTATATACTATTCCGCTATTATGGAGGCTTTTAGCCGCACAAGGTGGCAGGTGGCAGCCCCTAACACCTAAAACCTACAATGCCGCCGATATATGCGGTAATTATTCCACACCACCAGCGCAAAAACGATATTCCCCACGATCAGCACGATATTGATGGTAAAGAGATCGTTTCCCGCATAAAAGCCCATTGCCGGTATTAGCAGGGCGAGCAGCAAAGTTTTGAAGATAATGATCCCGCGCGGGATACCCAGCTTTCTAAAGATCCAGCGGGCAATGGGGTTGCGCTCCCGCCCAAAGTGATGCGGGCGCATTACGATATAGGTAGAATGCGCATCCAGGAGGTTTAGGAGGATAAACATCCCCAAAAGCCCCCAAAACAGAGCTGCACTATGTAGCAAGTGCATAAAAGTACTTAAAATCAGCTTCATAAAAACAAGATTTTTGGCTCCCCGCTTTTTTGGCAAGCAAAAATACTTGACACATAGCGCCTGCATCTCAAGCTGGCTTCCAAAATAATAAAGCGAGGTTGCCATCATGAAAAAGATTCTTTTCTTTACTCTTGCAATTACCCTGCTGCTGCTTTTTAGCGCCTGCGAATCCGGCGGCAAGTTTGAGGTTCATAACCGCACTTCCCATCCCGTATGGACGGCAGTGCAAGCGGGTGATTTTGTAGAAGTTCCTGCCGGTGATTCCCACGTATTCAAGGTTGATACAGAAACGCAAAGCTTTCTTACCGGCGAGGTATCCAAGAAGATAAAGGTAAGGGTTTTGGGCAAAACCTTTTCTTTGGTGGATCGCAGCGAAGAAGTGCCCGTTTATACGGATTCTACCTATACCAAAGTAAAAGCGGGTAAAACCACCCATGCTTACCTGAGTCCAAACCGCGCCTGCATCCAGATTACAAACCTGCGCAATACCACGATGGAGCGCGCCGAAATCTGGCAGCATCGCAGCAATAGCCAGATGTTGGTAGGTACTCTTAGCGACATCCCTGCCGGCGAAACCAAATGGATGCGCGTGGATCCCAACACCCTGGATAGCAGCTTTTATTATCGCATCCACGTCTTGATGGAAAATGACGATGTATTTCCCTTCGGCGGCCCGGAAGTGGTTTTAGGCAGCGATGAGCTGTATCAGATAGACATTCCGGCTGCACCAGGACAATAATCTCAGAACTTAATTCTCAAGGAGAACCCTGATATGAAGTATTATTGGCTTTGCATTCTGCTGTTGGCGTTTAGCCTCTTAAGCGCCACACTTACCCCGCAAATTGCCCAAATCCCCCTGCCTGTAAATCCGGATATCCTGCATGGAACTTTGGAAAACGGCATAAAGTATTATATAGTTCAAAACGCCAAACCGGCAAACCGCGCGGAACTGCGCCTCTATGTAGATGCCGGTAGCATCCTGGAAGATGAAGACCAATTAGGCTTGGCGCACTTTTGCGAACACATGGCGTTCAACGGCACTACACACTTTGCCAAAAGCGAGGTGGTGGACTATCTCGCCTCCATCGGCATGGGCTTTGCCAACGGGCTAAACGCCATGACCAGCTACGATTTTACCATGTATCAATTAAAAATCCCCACCGATAACCGCGATCAGCTGGAGAAAGGCTTTTTGATCCTCTCCGATATGGCGCATTTGGTGAGCTTTGATGAGGACGAACTCGAGCGAGAGCGCGGCGTGATTATCGAAGAATGGCGCATGGGGCAAGATGCCTCCAGCCGCGTACGGGACAAGATTTCCGAAGTAGCCTTTGCCGGCAGCCGCTACGCCACCCGCAGCCCCATTGGCACTTACGAAAGTCTTACCACCTTTGGGCGCGATGAGATTGTGCGCTTTTACAATGACTGGTATCGTCCGGATTTGCAAACGGTATTGGTAGTAGGAGATTTGCCCAAAGAAGAGGCTTTGGATCTGGTTACTGAATACTTCGGCAAAATCCCCGTTCACCCAAACCCCCGCCCCCGCGAGGTCTTTAGCGTTCCAGAGCATCCCGAAGCCCGCGCCGTGGTTGCCACCGATCCCGAATATCAATATTCCTCCATCGATGCCTCCTGGAGCCGCGAGCATAGCCAATACCAAACCCTGGGCGATTTTTATCAAAACCTGCATGAATTGCTCTTTTTTAGCATGCTAAATAACCGCTTTGAAGAGCTTTCCAATAGCGAAGAACCTCCCTTTAGCTTAGCTTATGGCTACTCGGGCACCATGATGAAAGGCTTGGCGCAAACCACCCTCAGCGCCTATACCGGCGAGGGCAAAAACCGCACTGCCTTAAATGTACTGCTTTCCGAAGCTGAACGCGTGCGCCGCCATGGCTTTTTGCCCAGCGAGTTTGAGCGCGCCAAAGTGGAGCTTATCCGCAAACTGGAAGCAGATGTGGAAAAAAGCAGCACCATGGATTCCGGCGCTTTGGTTTGGGGCTTTATTGGCACTTTGATGCACGGCAATACCTATATGAGTCCGCAGGGGATACTGGAGCTTACCATGCAGTTTTTAGACGGAGTGGAGCTGGAAAACATCAATTCTCTGGTGGATGATTACATTACCGAAGATAACCTCACTATCTCCTATACTTCCTTTGATAAAGAAGGCAGCGTGCACCCCTCTACCATTGAGCTTTTGGATGTGTACAACGAGGTTTTGGCAAGCGAGATAGAGCCTTATGAGGATTTGGTGGTGGAAGCCCCCCTCATGGAAAAAGCGCCCAAAGCTGGCAAGATTACGAAGCGTAAAACCCATAAAGCCAGCGGCATCCAGGAATGGACTCTTTCCAACGGGGCAAAAGTATATAGCAAAAAGACGGATTTCAAAGCCGATGAAGTGCTCTTTAGTGCAAATAGCAAAGGCGGCTATTCCCGCTATCCGCAGCAGATGATCTACGACGCCCAAAACCTGGGCTCCTATCTGGGCAGCAGCGGCGTGGGCGAGTTTGATATCAGCAGCCTAAACCGCGTGCTTAGCGGCAAGATTGCAAACCTGAACTTCAACGTAGCCCTTTATGAAGAGGGGCTTTATGGCGGCGCTTCCCCGCGCGATTTGCAAACTCTGTTTGAATTGATCTGCCTGAACGCCACCCAGCCGCGCTTTGATGCCAAAGCCTTCAATTCCTTTATCACCCGCATGAAACCCTGGTATGAAAACCAGATGAACAGCCCCGAAAAAGCTTTTTCAGACTCTCTGGGCTGGCTGATGTTTGATAAACACCCCATGCGCAAACCCTTTAATATGGAAGACCTGAATAACCTTAGCCTGCAAAATATGGAAACGATATTTAAGGATCGCTTCGGCAATTTCGGCGATTTCAATTTCTATTTCGTGGGCAATTTCGATGAAAAACTCTTGGAAGAATATTGCAAGACCTATCTGGCAAGTCTGCCCGCCAAAAAGAAGAAAGACAAACAGATAGATAAAGGCATCCGCTTCTTTGGCGGACACAAGAGCGCTTCCTTTGCCAAAGGCAGCAGCGAAAGCGCAAATGTAAGCCACGTAAGCACCGGAAAGTATGTAAACACTACCGATAACAAAGTGGCGATAAACGCCATGATCAATGTGCTTAACGAAAAGCTGCGCGAAAACATCCGCGAAGACATGAGCGGAGTCTATGCCATCCAAGCATGGCAGGAGTATATGTATTTCCCCAAAGACGAATATTATATAAGCCTTTGGATGAGCTGTTCGCCGGCGCGCGTGGATGAGCTGAATGACGCCATCTTTGCCGTAATCGATAGCGTTCGCACCGGTAATTACGACGAACGTTATATCGTTTCCAGCAAAGCCGTATTGGAAAAGCGCTACGAAGAAAGCATCTCCCAAAACCGCTATTGGCTAAACAATATGAGCAGCAATGTAATTAACGGCAAGCCGCTGGATTCATTTTTAAATAATCCCAAACGCTATGCCAAGATAAACCGCAAGTTAATAAACGACGCCGCCAAGAAATACCTGGATTTTGGGAAGAATAAGCTCTCAATAATAATGGTTCCGGCGGGGAAAACGCCATAGAATAATAAGGGCTTGTGCATCGCATAAGCCCTTGTTTTTGTATTGAATAATGGGCGGCAAAAGGGGGCGGAATATGGCGTGGATCGGGTGTTTTTATTATTTTGGTATAAAATGGGGGTTTGCAACACCCTCGTAACCCGTTAATTACCCGTTGCTTACACGGACGATGGACGGGGAAGGGACGAGGGAGCATGGAATGAATAGTGTAAAATGTATAATTTTCAAAGTTTTATGAAACTCGTGAAGTCCGTGGCGGCTGATAGTTTCGTAAAGGGCACACATGTTTTGCCGCCAGGAACTCCACGGTTACCGATCTTAAGGCTGTCCAGAAATACGCAAATAACACAACAACAAGAAATGTCCACACCTGAAATGATAGGGGTTCAAGGCATTGAACCCGCCGAAATTTATACGCAAAAGGTAATCATTACGGATTGTGTTTCAATTTATTACGGTGTGCGCTGCGCGCACGCTTTATGAAAAGCGGGCTTTGGCGCATTGCGCCCCTACATTCTCGTTTCGTTGGATATCGTGCTTGGTTTTGGCATAGCAGGATAGCCTAATTTGCATCTTGCAATGTGAATAAGAATCAAACGACAAGATGTCGTTTTTACATTTCTGTGGCAAGATGCCACAGCCACCTTCTGCGAAATCGGTTTTGGCAGCCCAGAGCTAAGCGCAGATTAAAACATTTCCGGATATGCCAAAACCTGCCTGTCATTCTTTCCCCGTCAGGGGATAAAGTTTAGGTAGCCCAGGGTGTTCGCCGCCCAAAATGAGCCTGCGATATTTTGGGCAAGATAAACCCTGGGTGATGGTTGCGTTTTGATGAATATCTTTTTATCCCCCAGCTCCCCCCTTTTTTATGCACGAAATCCGCGGATTTTGTGCATAAAAAAGGGGGAGCTGGGGTTTTATTGCA
>JAQVIX010000087.1 GCA_028695495.1 Candidatus Cloacimonadota bacterium
TGTATGATTTGTTGCAACAAATCTGTGTGCTGAGAAGAAACCCCAATGTTTCATTTCACTACTTTGATCCCATTTGCCTGGATTTGACCAGCCAGGCGGTGGGAAATCCTCTTCAAAGCTTTCCACCAAATTATTCTCACCCGGAGTATTAAAAGTCCATACAGGGCAGTTTATTGCCTCGCCAATTTGATTGCGTGGTACAACCTGCCAATAGTATTTTTCTCCGCCAGCAAGGTTTTCCAAAGTATAAAACAATTCTGTTTGCCCTTCACTTACTCTATTCTGAGGCGGATTTACATTATCCAGATATAGATCATAAGTAGAAGGGAAACCATAAGATTTTTTCCATTTAAGCAAATCTCCATCAAGACCCCAATGTCCTTCTAATGGCGCTTCCAATACTGCCTGATTTGGTATTGTAGTGGGTTCTGATACACCCAACACAATTTGAAAGTTAGGTCTTTTGTTAGAAAGCTCAAGAGAAATTGAACCCGCAGTATTTCTTGAGCCTGTGCGACAACGCATATAATTGGTCGTTTCCGTATATCGCCATGTAGCATAAGGAAATACTTTGGCTGAATTCTGAGTATGTACTGATACTATAAGGTTGCCCCCGGTATAGACAAAATCATTTATATCTATTTCATACCAGCCACCATTTGAGCTAAGATCAATATTAATAATCTGAGACACGAGTATCCCCGGATCTTCCCACCCCGCATCTGTAAACACTTCATTGGCAGTGGTTTTTAGCCATATTTTGGTAGTACCTATAGCATTTGTATTAGAACCTGAATCATCTCTATACCACTTTAGTTTTCTTATGGTACCAGGTGAACCGATTTCAGACTCCAAATAGATACATTGCGATTGTGAATTTAAGGAATAATTATTAAATGGGTACCGACTTGTGTCAGTTCCCTCTCCAATAGTAACATCCACCGCTCCCAGCAAGCCTGCAACAAGCAAAACCATTACAATAAACAACAGCTTTTTCATAATCTGCCACCTCTCATACAGCGCATCAGCGGCGCCAGAATACAAGTGGCACGCTTATCGCAACTCGTTTCATAAAACCCCTGCCCCACTTCCTTTGGCAATTGATCCAGTCTTATCAGCATCTTGTTCTGCTTTCCTTTTCCTGTATAATAATCTGGCATGTATTCCAGCAGCAATATTACAATAGGATAAGCTCCATGTTATTATGAGCTTAGTTATCCATCTCTCAATATCTGCTAAGGATAAAACCAGCACTATTATCTCACAAAAAAAGTCAAGTAAAAAAGTATCAAACTCAGATATTTTTAGCCATTACTGTGCTAAAATATCTTTACTTATGCAATTTACCCGTTTACAAAGAATGTCTTTATCTACCACGCCTGCAAGCGGATGCCTACGGGGCGGTGGTCTGAGATAGTATTGTAATATCTGGATAAACCGCCTACATAGTTTTCCACGCGGATAACGCGGCAGATTTCGCCTGCCAGGGAGTATTCGCTAAAGAGCTCGTTGCTGATGAGGATATGGTCTATCATGCTGTTGTAAGAGGGATAAGAGACTATATCCGGACTGGGATTTTGGGCGATAGACATAGTGGCAAAGAGGTATTCATCCGGACGGCTCAAGAAGGGCATAAACACATTGCTTTCAATGGGTTCTTGGATTTGGTCGTTGAGGTCGCCCAAGACCACTACCCGCTCATTATCGAGGTGTTCACGGATGTATTGGTCCAAGAGAGCGGATGCCAAGCGGCGTCGCACTTCCTCATCCCAGGGGTCTGTTTCATCGATATAGTTATCCCCCAGCGCCTTAAAGTGGTTATTGATCAGGTAATAATCCTTACCTGCATAGCTCATTTCCAATACATAGGGGGGGCGCGGGAAAGGGTTGCTCTGCCCGTTATAGATGGTGTAAGCGTTTTTTACGGAAATGCTGCGTTTATCATAGAGATATGCCAAGCGCCAGGAAGCGGTGGCGTTATATACAAAGGCTTCATATTCCGGCAGGCGGTCTGCCAATTCATAGAAGCTGGCGGCATCCATAATCTCTTGAAAGGCGATAACTTCCGCCTGCATTTGGGGAATGATATCTGCCAGGAGATCAATGGTAGAAGGCGCCAGCGGAAAGGTTTGCAGGTTCCAAGTGATGATGTCCAAGGTATTATCCGAGCCAAATAGCAGGATGGAATCCCCGCTGGGGGGAGGGGTAAGCTTATGATTTTCCCCGCAGGAAAAAAGCAAGAAAAACGCTGCTAAAAACAATAAGTAAAAGAGCAAAGGGCGATGGCGATATCTCGCTGCACCCTTTGCTCTATTTTGCATTATGCTCATCAATACTGCTGTCCCTTTTGGGGAGATATTTATTTCATCATCAGCATCTTACGTGTATGGGTCTCTTTGCCATTTTGCAGACGGTAAAAATAGATACCCGTAGCTACCACCTCGCCTTTATCATCCATACCATCCCATACAAAGCTGCTGGTTCCCGCCTCGATTTGCCCCTGATAGAGCTTGCGCACGAGCTGTCCCTTCAGGTTGTAGATATCCAGATTTACCTCTGCCCGCGCTTGACTCTCAAAGGCAATAGTGGTAGAGGGATTGAAGGGATTGGGATAGTTCCGCAGATTGGTAAGGGGCAATACCGCTACGTTTTCCGCATTGGAAACATAGATATCTGGCGCAGTAGTGGTAAAGCGGATGGCGCGTCCTGCCGCCAGCGGCGCTGCGGTATTCGGATAGAAATTGCAATAGGTATAGGTAAGCCCGGAAAGCTGGCGGTGGTCTTCGATGCCCACGGTGCAGTAGTTCGTAGTAGTGCCGGGATTATCCACTGTGTGGTATTGAATTACGATGTCGCCATCTTCAGCTTCTTTGGGATAAAGGATGATCTGGAATTTCTCTAACGAAGCATTTTCCACCGCCTGGATGGTATATTGGTTGTAAGCCTCGTTCCATTCCACGATAAAGCGGTTATTTGCCTGGTCGTACCAATGCACGATGCGCATATTCGCAAAAGTGTCATCTCCGGTTTTCATACCCTTGAGATCGTCCCAATAACCTGCCACCATCGCCTTGGGACCCAATGCAGCGGGGATATAGTGGTTATTGAAATAAGAATCATCGCAATACTCAAAGGAAAGCCAGCCATTTGAAGATACGCTGATAGACCCATAATCCCTGCCATAGAAGCGGAAACTAAAGGGTAAATCCAGCTGCAATACGCCGTCGTCCATGATTTCCCATACCTCGCCTTGTCCGCCCAATTGTGGATCCAGCTCTTCCCACTGATACACCGGTTTCATGTCAAAACCCGTATCCGTATCATCATAAGCAAAATAGCCGTATTCATCCGGACCGGTGGGACTATTCATGCCCGCGGTGCCGGCGGTGAGGGCATAGAGACTCATCCATTCATAGCCGGTGGAATCCTCAAACTCAAAGCGCAGCGGGATGTTTCTGCCATTCCAGGCATCGCTTTGAACGCTGATCTGTGCGCTAAAAGTAGCATCCACACCAGCGGGGATATCGCCGATAAAGATAGGTGTATCCGAAACGCTTGCCGCTTCCGTGCGCGAATATGCTCTTACCGAAGCGCCAACCAAATTGCCGCTGCCGATATTTGCCAGGGTAAAGGTGATATTTGAGCTTCCCCCTACCTGCAAGGTGCCTTGATGCGCATATACGGCAATTCTGGCACCGCCGCCGCTGAGGCTAAACTCATGCTCTGTGTCTGGATTCGCTGTGCGCAGGACAATATTAAAAATATCATCCGGATGCACTAAATGATTTGCCTGAATATTTACACCCAGCTCATAAGTTCCACCGGCGGGCAGGTTGAAATCCCCAGCATTATCCAGGCTGATCTGCAAATTGCTGCTCGTTTCAAAACTGGGGATTACTCCGGATAAAGCGTTATTTGAATAGTTTTTCAGAGTAATAGTGCCGGAAATACTCTCATTAGCATTTACCTTGGCATCTGCCAAAGTGTTTTGCACCACACCTATAGAGGCGTCTCCTTCCGCACGCAAAGTGCGCACGAGTGGCACGTAGTTCGGTTTGGATACTGTAAGCAGCAGGTCGCCGCTCTCTTCGGGATTGATATTCAGAATCGCCACGCCATTCACCACTTTGGTATAGCTAAAATTCACGCCATCTTTGGAACCGGATACCATAGCCCCTTCTAAATGCGGGGCATTGATGCGGATATGCGATGCCGAAGGCTTGAAGCTAAGTCCGCCCTGGATAATGCTTTCGCTTATCGTGTTCGGTTGCAAAATCCACATATTCATGGAAGGATCGGAAAGGATATTGTAAACGTGGAAATAGAAGGGAACGTATTGCCCTGGCGCAATGTCGTTCAGGAAGTTCTTGTAAAGCTCCATCTTGCCAAAGAGTACGCTGGTGCCAAAACCGCGCACCCCATAATCCAGAATGGAGCGGAAAGCGCCGCTGGATATGGAGTTATTCAGCCTCGTTTTGGTATGCAGGTCTGAAGGCCCTACAAACGCCACGCAGCCATTCGGATTTGCTGTGGTTCCCATACGCATCCATTTCTCGCCAAAGGAAGGATTTACGCTATTGGCAAAATCGCCGGTATTACATACGATGGAATATACGATGGGCATCTTGGCGCCGTTATGCGTATTATTCAAATCCGGCATGTGGAAACTGGGATAGTGCCAGCCATTGGCATCTCCCCAGCCGCGATAGCTAATAAGCTGCACCCCGTTATTAATCGCTTGCAAAATAAGGGAAGTACCCGGATAACTGGGTGGATAAAACACCGTATCCACCTGCGCATAACCAAAATCCAAAAGCTTATCCCGCAGCCAGCGGCTCATGGAAACCGGAGTGGAAGGACGCAGCCCACCTTCCGCATAGTTTCCCGCCACCGCCAGAGCGCGCTGCATCCAACCGCTATCATCCATTGGGGGATTCGATTCATAACGCACCGTCTTGCTTATCATTACAATGAATTCCATGATGTCGCTAAAGGAAAAACGCCCTACCAACATTTCGGGAAAATAGTCGTCTCCCTCCAAAAGGGCATAGTATTGGTCGTCCGCATCATTTTCGCTGTATTCCGGTGAAGGGTAGAAACTGGTGGGAATGCTGTAATTACCGGTAGTATCTCCCAAAAGCAGCAGGTAATCCGAGCGATGCTCGGCATAGTGATTACGGATGGTATCTTTGATCTGCTCCAGGTTCTGCCCGGCATCGGATTTATTGATTACAAAGGTATCGAAACCCAATTGGCGTTTCCACTTCGTAAAGCCCTGTAAATAGTTATCCAGCGGGGCATGGCTGATGATGAGCATCTTGGGACGCGCTACCGGCAGATTGCGTAAATAGCAGGAATCCCAGTTATCCGCCAATACTTTGTAAGCATCTACAAAGGCAGGAGATACCGTAGTGGGCAATTCTATCAACCCGCTGCCGCTAAGGTCATAATCCAAAACATCCAAAGTAAGAATCTGCCCTTCGTACTCAAGCTGGGTATTGATCTTTACCGTTATCCCCTGCATTTCGCGGAAGGTAAAAGGCTCGGTATGTATCACCGCTTCCGGCAGGATGTCGTTGCGTGTATATTGATAATGTCCGGCGGCGTCAAACACCCGCCAGCTCATATTATTTACTTGCAAATTAACCTGTTTATAGGGAAAGGCGTAGGTGTACGCCGTCATTGCGGTTTGCGGGAATTCATCCTCTTCACCGTCGTCTATTAGCTGTTTTTGCATGGGATTGGCACGCAAACCCTCAAAGCGGACGTTCAGCCCCGTGCCAAAATCCTGTATCCGCTCCAGATCGGCTGCAAAAAGGCTTGCCACCCAAAGCAGTGTAATTACTATGATTATCTTTTTCATTAAATCCTCCCTAATTGGTAGAACCATTGTCTTATGCAAAAAGCGTTCCGAATCCATATTACCTTTGTAAATACCCGCCTTTCTCAATTGATAAAATACCAATTGATGCCGGCATGGATGCTGGCAGGGATGGGATAAACGCCATATAAACTTGTATTTAGCAGGTTCTGATATCGAACCGTAAAATCAAAAAGCCGCCCGACTTTCACTTTTGCCCAAAGATCCACCATTGTAGATGCCTCCACCAGATAGGATAGCTCCGCATCTGCGATATAGTAAAAGGAATGCCCCTGGATATCAAAGCCGCAGCTTAGGGCATTATCATGGCTCAAATGCCGCGTAAGCGCTTGCCGGCTGCCAAAACGGTAGCGCGGATTCTCCATCAGATACAGCTTATTATCCTGATAATTCCAGTTTGGCGCAATCTCCAGCTCCCAATCTCCAAAACGCGGCTGATAGCTGCCATACAGGCGCAAGATAAACTGTTTATCTCCCCGCTTTTCACTAATGCTAAATTGGCTCAGCTTTTGATAAGCTGCTGCCAGATTCGCGCTTAATGCCCCCTCCTGCCAGCCGCCCAAGATGCCGCTTTCCCAATCCTGCGTCATCACCAGCCAGAGCGTCATATCGCCATTAAAGGGGCTTAGCACCTGATCTTTCGCATCAGGAGTATTAAATATCCGTCTATCATAAATCCCCAACCGTAGGGCGCCCCAGCTTTTCAAAAGTCGGCTATCGCTCCGCAGATATTTCCAATCCAAAAGTTCCGGCACAGCTTCAAATAATACCCAATCATCATAACCCAGTTCCAGGCTCAGCTTATGCCGGTAATTTATTTGATTGTAGCTATTTATATATCCATAATTCCGCTGGATATCCGCATATTCGTATCTCATCCCCAGTCGCGCCGCACCATATTCAATGTCTTTAGCCGCAGATATCTGAGTGCCTTTCGATTTTACTTCCTGCATCCAGCTTGAAGATTGCGCCTTATCCCGGCTCCTTAGAAGCGCCAGCTCCAGCCAGGGACTTTGCGCCTTCAGATACAGATGCGCATAATTATGTTTAAAGCGATAAAGCCCCATATTTCGGTAATATGGCAATAGTTCACGGCTGCCCGGCTCGCTTTTATTACTGGCATATTCGCCCCTAATATCCCAATTATCAGTATGATAGCTGATAAGAGCGCGTAGCGAAGAGCCTCCATTCGGATTATCCAGCCAATAGCCATTTTGCAGGCTAAAATCTGTAAAAAGCGCCAAATCCTCAAAACCCAAAAGCCCCTGTTTGGCAAAAAAGGCAGAGAGATCCCGCGTATCGTAATCTCCCAAAACGCCCTTGATACCGCTCACCGAGACCGTATATGGATAATCCGTATGCTCATAATCCACTGTGGATACGCGATATTGCGGAGTATAATGCCGGGCAAAAGCACCTAAATACGAGGTGCGCTTTAGCAAGGTGCCAAAACGCTCAAAGCCATATAGCGATACACGATAGGGATCGGAATATAGCTCCGTATAGTTTGCCCCAAAGGCGTAAATACTGGGCGCAAAAGCATCCTGCACAAATGCCCTATCCCGCTCTGCCTCTCGCTTTTGTCTCGCTTCTATCCAATCCAGAATCTCTTCTTTATCAGGCTCTGGGCGCTTATACTCTTCCGCATAAATCCAGTCGCTTTCATCCTCCGCTACAGGCGCTTCCGCCAAAGTATCCGGCAGCGCAGTCGCACTCGGTAAAGGCTCTTCTGCCCAAAGCGCAACGCCATAAGCGAGCAGGATTACAGCCAGCCAGCTTCTAAATACCATCGATAAGTTTCCTCTATCAATTCCGGCAAACGCGGCTGCGGCTCCCAACCCAAAAGCGCTTTGGCTTTGGTAGGGTCTGCCAGCCAGGCATCCGCCATTATTTCTGCTTGTTTTTCTTTATTGATCTGGCTGGGCTTTTGGCTAAGCTGCCCAAAGATTTCACCCAGGTTAAATACCATTTTTGCCAACACTTCCGGCACCACGATCCGCAATTCCTTTTTCCCCATGGCGCGGCAAATACACTCGCTAATATAGCTTTGGCTGTAGATTTGCCCATCCGTGGCAAAGAAAGTTTCGCCAAAAGCTTTGGGGTTATTTACCAAAAGCGCGATAAACTCCGCCAATTGCCCCACGTGGATCATATTCAAGCCCCGCTCTTTGCGTCCAATCTGGAAGCTCAAACCGTATTTGCAGATTTGAAAGAGCTGCAAAAAGTCCCGGTCTTGCGCCCCATAAATCGGGCAAGGACGCACGATGCTAAAAGGCTGACGGCAGCTTTCGCGGATCAATTTCTCTGCCCGGTATTTGCTTTTTCCATAAGTGGTTAAAGGCTGGCTGGGCATATCTTCTGAAACAAGCTCTCCCCCTACAGATTCCCGCGCTGCCGCCTGCGACGAGATATAGATAAGCTGAATCTGCCGCTTCTGGCGATTAAGCGCCTGTACCACCCGCCGCGTAAGCCCCACATTTGCCTCATAGATTTCCAAGTGATTTAGTGCCTTGCTTTTACCGGCATTGTGAATAAGGATATCGATATCGGACACAGCCTGCGCCAGCGTTGCGGGATTTTGATAATCCAAATGGCGCACTTGATAGGTGCCTGAAGGAATTTTGGCGTGAGGACGCAAGAGCGCTATCGCTTCGTATCCAGCAGCGGAAAAGTGATTTAAGAGGGTATTTCCTACAAAGCCATTGGCACCTGTGATAGCTATTTTCATCGGTCACCTATTTTTAGATAAAGTGGTGGGCGTTGAGGGACTTGAACCCCCGACATCTTGCTTGTAAGGCAAGCGCTCTCCCAACTGAGCTAAACGCCCACTGCGTTTATATTCTGCTACTTTTGTAGCGCCTGAAATACTGGTCGGGGTGAGAGGATTCGAACCTCCGACACCCGGTTCCCAAAACCGGTGCGCTAACCGGGCTGCGCTACACCCCGCAGCAGTTTGTTCATAAAAAATAAACTGGCGGTTTTTGTCAATTACTTTTTTGACCGCCTTGTTCATAGAGATAATTAACTGCCTCGCTTTATGCAGCTTAGCATTGTTTGAAGCGATGCTCAAGGTGGCAGGTGGCGGGTGGCAGGCGCTGCGCTCGTTTCAAAGCTATCAGTTGTCTGTTGATAATCGTCTGTAGCGGCGGGTTTAGCTGAAAGATAAGAGCAGAAAGCGCAGCGTCCGTGCTCTTTTCTGGGGTGCAAAACTCCGATTTGGCACAAGCAGTGTAGCGAAGCGACCTGCCTTTTGGACTTCATCCCGCTTATCCGCCTATCAGTGCTGCCAACGCCTTTATTTAGCGCGATGGAGTTCAAAAGGCTTTCAATTCCACACACCATGCGTAAGCATCTGATAAACGTGCGCTTGCGCACACCTTCATTATTCATCATTCATTTTTCATTATTCATTGCGAAGCGTAGCGAAGCCCGGGCACAGCTTCGCCCCGTGACTTAGGCACTCCCGTTTTATCAGTCAGCTTTTTGCCGGCGTTTTACGGAAGGACAACCACCATTATCCCTATAGTGGACAAGGAGTGGACAAAATCATTTTTGGTGTTTGATGAAAGATGTCAGATGTCAGGCGCAGCGTTGGTTTCAAGGATACTAATATTTATTTATTTTGTCAGTTCTGAAGCTTAAATTTAAAAGAGTCTCCCGCTAATGAACGCGAATTATGATGCTAATTTACGCGAATACTCCTGAAACTAAACCTATGTAAACAGCAGGCTACTTCAGACACAAGCGCAGCGACCCGCCTTTTGGACTTCATCCCGCTTATCCGCCTATCAGTGCTGCCAACGCCTTTATTTAGCGCGATGGAGTTCAAAAGGCTTTTCCCAATAACACACACCATGCGCCAGCCCTTTTCTGGGGTGCAAAACTCCGATTTGGCACAAGGTAGCTGTGGCATCTTGCCGCAGGAATGTGGGGGTGGCATCTTGCCGCAGGAATGTAGCTGTGGCATCTTGCCGCAGGAATGTGGGGGTGGCATCTTGCCGCAGGAATGGAGCTGTGGCATCTTGCCGCAGGAATGTGGGGGTGGCATCTTGCCGCAGGAATGTGGGGGTGGCATCTTGCCGCAGGAATGTAGCTGTGGCATCTTGCCGCAGGGTTGAGATAAGCAGTTCCGCTGCGCTACACTGCTTGTGTAAATGCG
>JAQVIX010000013.1 GCA_028695495.1 Candidatus Cloacimonadota bacterium
TATAGCTCCACCAAGAAAATGATCATGATGAAGTAATATTCATCACTACATAATGAAAGCCTGGCTGTAATGGTCGGGCTTTTTGTTAGGTGTCAGGTTTCAGGTGTCGGGGCTGCGCTCGGCAGCCAAGCCCTTGGAGTTAATGGCGCTTATCCGCCTTTTACCCGATCAACGCCTTTCACAAGCGACATTGACTTCAAGTGGCGGCAGCTAACAACGATAATAGTTCGTGAAGTCTATGGCGGCTGTAAATCCGGATAAGGGTATTCATATCTTGCCGCCATAAACTCCACGGTGCATAGGCTCTTCCTCTATTGCCTCCCTCGCAATGCCCTCACCTCTACCGGCAATTTCGGCGTAGAGACGAGGGCATTGCGAGGGAGGCAAACGAGAAAGAAACGAAAATGGAAACAAGATAGATGCCACATCTACGATACAGGTTGTCCAGAAATATGCAAAAATACAACAACAAGAAATGTCCTCACCTGAAATGTAGGGGTTCAAGGCACCCAAACCCGCCGAGAATTACACGCAACAGGTAATCATTACTTGATGATTGTGTCTTTTTTCGTAAATGTGAAGATTTTGAGGGCAGACACGCAGGTCTGCCCCTACAATTCCGTGGTGGCATTCGCATAGATTAGCGGTTAAAACCCTTATGCCGCTTCCAACACATTATGTATGAACCGAACGCAGCTACGAACAACCTGCGCTTGCGCAGCCGCCATTATTCATTTGCGAGTTTGCTCGCATGCCCGACACCTGAAACCTGATACCTGGATATTTTTCTTGACATTATCTTAGCATCAGATAAATTGAACTCTCAGTATAGAAAAAAGGAGGTGATTTGTTTGCCGACCGTCATCGCAAAAGAAAATGAGTCCTTTGATTATCTTTTGAAACGATTTAAAAAGAAGTGCGAAAAAGCCGCAATTCTTTCGGAAATAAAGAAGAATCAGGCCTACGAAAAGCCAAGCGTAAAGAAAAAGCGCGAAGCCAACGCAGCCAGACGCAAGATGCTGAAGCTTCAGCGCCGCATGCAACGCTACATGAGATAAGCCCTTTTTATAGGCTTGAAATGAATTGCATACAGGGATCCTAAAAATCCCTGTGTGCTGTTTTTATCTAAATAAATAGAGGTACCAAATGGGTGTAATTGATTGGATTATCGTCATCTTCCTGCTGGTTTTCATTGTAATAGGGATACGGCGCGGTTTGGCAGGAGCGCTTATCCAGCTGGCAGGTTTTATCCTAAGTTTCTTTTTGGTAGGGCATTACTATCCGCTATTGGCAAATCAGCTAATGCTCAAATATGGCATTATGAAGCTTTGGGCTACCATCTTTGCCGTAATTATGATTCTTATCCTGATTACCGTTGTTATCCGTTTTGTCACCTGGGCGATCAATCGCTTTATCAAGAGCTTGAGGCTTTCCAATCTCAATCGCTTTTTAGGGGCACTTTTTGGTTTGCTCAATGGGCTGCTTTTGGTAATCATCTTTAGCATTGTAATGGACTATATGCCAAATCTTTCTACTCCCTTAAAAGATGGCAGGAAACACCGGGTTTATGCTGCGGTAGATGTGCTAAAAAACGACCTTTTTGATACTTTGAAGCTGCAAAGCCGCCTGAAATACATCGATATGTCTGCCAAACAAAAGCCCAAGGAGTAGTAAAACACCTTGATTGACCTCGAATATCCCCAGCTTGTAATGCAGATAGCCCTGCGCTGCCATAGCGATTTGGGCAAACACATAGCGCAAAAACTGCAACCCTTGGTGAGTCTGGATAAAATCCGTAAATCTCAGGCATTGATCGGCTCTTTTCAAGAGGCGCTTCAACGTGGATTGGAGCTAAACTTGGGAGACTTGCTGGAACTGGAGCCGCTCTTTAAAGAGCAGGGCATCTTCGATTGGGAAGAATTCCGGGTATTGGCGCTTAATGCCGAACTGGCGGTAATTGCACACAGCAAGTTAGAGGCTTTTGAGGATTACCCTTTGGCGCGTAAACAGATAGAGCGTTTGGTACCCATGCCGGATATCATGCAGGCTTTTAATCGCATCTTCGATGTGGAAGGCGATGTAATGGACAACGCCTCGCCGGAGCTTTTTCAAATCCGCAAAAGGATCATGTCCATCCGCAGCCGTGTACAAAAAACCGTGCAAAATATGCTGGGGGAACCCCGCCTTTCCTCCTATTTGCAAGACCATTTTGTAACCCAAAGAGAAGAGCGCTTTGTGCTGCCGATCAAGGAATCTGCCGCACCCTTTGTAAATGGCATTGTGCAGGGGCGTTCCAGCAGCAAAGCCACGGTGTTTATCGAGCCGGCGGAGATAGTGCCGATGAACAACGAGCTTCAGATGGCAAAGCAGGATGAAAAGCGGGAAATCTACCGTATCTTAAGGGATTTTAGCCTCTCCATTCTATTGCGTAAGGATGCCTTTTTGCGCAATCAAACGAATCTGGCGGAATTGGACTACCTTTATGCCTGTGCGCGGCTGGGTGTGGCTATCAAGTCTCAGGTGCCCAGAATGCACAGCCAGCCCACTCTTAAGCTTATCTCTGCGCGACATCCGCTTTTGATCTTGCGCATGATCTCCGAAGGCGGCAGAGATGCCTATCATAAAGTGGTACCCTTTGATCTAAATCTGGGCGAGGATTACAATCTACTTATTCTCTCCGGACCCAATACCGGCGGTAAAACCGTGCTAATGAAGGCAGTGGGGCTTATCACCCTGATGGCGCTTTCCGGCTTGCCTGTGCCCGTGGATGCGGATAGCGAGATTGGGCAATTTGCGGCAGTTTATGCCGATATAGGTGATGATCAGTCCATCGAAAATGCGCTTTCCACCTTCTCTTCCCATTTAGATAAGATTCGTGTAATGCTGGAAAATGCGGATACCAATAAGCTGATTTTGATAGACGAAATTGGTGCGGCTACAGACCCGCAGCAGGGTTCCGCTTTGGCGCAGGCAATCCTGGAAAAGCTGGCAGCTTCCGGCACCAAGGGGATAGTAACTACCCACTATACGGCGCTTAAGGTCTTTGCCGAAAACCACGCCGGTTGCATCAATGCCAGTATGCAGTTTGATCTCAAAAGCATGATTCCCACTTACCGCTTTAGCCCAAATATCCCCGGCGATAGCTTTGCCATCGAGGTGGCAGCATCTTTGGGCATGGAGCCTTCGCTTATCGAGCGCGCCAAAAGCCTGGCGGGGAGTCAAAATCTGGAGTTTACCGCTCTGCTAAAGAAAATGCAGGAAGAAAAGAAGAACTTTGCCCGCCAAAGCTATCAATTTGAGCTAAAAAGCCGCAACCTGGAAGCCAAGCTTCAGGAATTGGACGAACGGGAAGCGGAGTGGCAAAAGGAGCTAAAGAGCCGCAGGAAACAGCATCTTAAAGAGCTGCAAGGGGAGCTACTTCACTACCAAAAGCTCTATACCAAAGAGATAAGTGAGCTTAAAAACCTGGATAAGGAAGAACGTAAGAAGCTTTCGGAAAGAAAATTGCAAGTTATTACGGATAAGGCTTTGGAGATTTCCGAAGAGCTAATCAAGAGCAATGCCGAAGGCAGACTGCCACTTAGAAATCCCAAAGCTGGCGATAAGGTATGGCTTGCCAATTTCGATGCCGATGCCATCATTTTGTCCATCGAAGGCGAAAGCGCCAGGGTGGATATGAATGGCATCAGCTTCAAAACCGAGCTGAGCAATCTTTACCCGCCCCAGCGCGAGGATACCGAACCCGTAAAGCCACTGGTGCGTGTGCAGAGCAATATTCGGGTGCAAACCGAACTAAAGCTTTTGGGGCTTACCTTTGAGGAAGCCCAGCCGTTGATAGATGAGTTTTTGGATAACGCTGCCATGGCGGGAATCGGCACCCTGCGCATCGTACACGGCAAAGGCACCGGCGCCCTAAGAGACAAGGTGCAAAGCTATCTAAAGAAGAATAAGAGAATTAAAAGCCTGGAGACCCCGCCGCTTTTTGAAGGCGGCAGTGGCGTTACCGTGGTGAGATTGTAAAGATTATGGACAATAGCCTGATAGACCAGATAAGACACGCAAACGACATCGTGGATGTAATCCAAAGCTACATCCCGCTGAAGCACGTGGGTTCAAATTGGCGCGGCATTTGTCCCTTTCATTCGGATACCCGCCCCTCGCTGTATATAAGCCAGCCCAAGCAGATCTTCAAATGCTTTGCCTGTGGCAAGGGCGGCAATGTATTCACCTTTGTGCAGGATTACGAGAAGCTTAGCTTTATCGAGGCGGTAAAGCAGCTTGCCCGCCGCGCAGGCATCCAGATACCGGATCAATACCGCAGCAAAACCGTATCTACAAAACGGCAGCAGCTCATTTTAATCTACAAAACGGCAGCGGAATTCTATAGCCAGATGCTTTTTGAACATGGCGAAGGCGCCTTGGAATACTTGCATAACCGCTCTTTTGATACCCAAACTATCAAAGAGCTATCTTTGGGCTACGCATTACCCGCACAAAAGGCGCTTTTAAATAGCCTGATGAAGGAAGGGCACGGAGTAGATATCCTCAAAGAAAGCGGGCTTTTTGGCGAGTATTCCGGCGCGGTATTAGACCTCTTTCGAGACCGCCTTATCTTCCCCATCCATAACCATACTGGAGATGTAATTGCCTTTGGCGGGCGCATCCTGGAAGCCAAAGAAAACGTGGGCAAATATATCAATTCCCCAGGCACCGAGCTATATACCAAAGGCAAAGAGCTTTACGGGCTTTACAAAACCAAATACATCATCAGCAAGAAAGACCAGGTTTTGGTATGCGAAGGCTATTTCGATTTCCTGCGTTTATACGGCAGTGGCTTCGACAATTCTGTGGCATCCCTGGGAACGGCGCTTACCGAGGAGCAGGTGCTGCTTTTGGCACGCTATACCAAGAAAGCGGTAATGCTGTATGACGGCGATAGTGCCGGCATCAAAGCGGCGGTAAGAGGGGCGCTTAGCTGCCTTAGCCGCGGCATGGAAGTGCGCATTGTGCTCTTTCCCGAAAAGCACGATCCGGATAGCTATCTGTTGCAATTTGGCAAAGATGCCATGCAAGAGCTTATCGATAGCGCCCCGGAATTTATCCAGTTTTGGGCAAACAATCCCAAGCTGGAAAGCCCGGTAAAAGAGCGCATAGAGATGGTATTGGACGCTTTAAGGAGTCTGGACGACCCCATCCAGAAGGAGCTGTATATCCGGCAAGTCTCGGAAGCCTTTGGCATCTCCGTAAATACCCTCTTTGCTTCGCTAAAGCGCAGTTCCGGCAGCTACAGAGCAGCGGAAAAGCCGGAGATCAAACCGGATTTTGAGAGTCCGGAAGAGCGTCAGAGCCTCATTTTGGCATTAAGAGATGTAAATAACTATAATTTGCTTGCCAAAGAGTTGAAAGTGGATTATTATACTAATAGATTGTATAGGCGTGTCTTCACGTTTTTACAGGAAAAGCTGGAACAAAACCCGGATACAGACGCAGCGGCACTGCTGGATATGGCAGAAGAAAGCGATTTGAAGGATATACTCGCCGAATTGCTCTTGGACGAAGGGGAGTTTCCGGCAATAAATAAGATTATAGAGGCTATAAAATTGCGCAAGATAGAGAACGATCTTAAGCTTTTGGACAAAGCTATCGCTCAAGACCCAGAAAATCAAGAATTAAAAGCTGAAAGAAAGAAACTCTCGCGCATTCATAGTTCAATTACCACAAAAGTCGTAAAAAGGTTACCATATTAGGGAGAGGACAATATCCTAAGGAGCATTGATGATTACTTATAACGAATGCTTGAAAAAGCTGGTGGATCTTGGCAAGGAATCTGGCTACATCACCTTTAAACAGATTAACGAGATACTGCCCAATAGCCCCTTCTTTTTGGACAAAGTAGATGACATCATTTTTGATCTTTCTCAGGATGGGATAGAGATCGTAGATGAAACCGAAAAGCGCATCACCAAAAGCGGCGCTGCCCTGCGCAAGCCAGCCGCCCCCAAAAAGTACAAATCCAAACGTTTCTATGACGACCCTGTGCGCATGTATCTGCGCGAGATGGGCAGGGTGCCCTTGCTGGATAGGGAAGGCGAGGTGCGCGTAGCCAAAAAGATAGAAACATACCAGAAAATGATAAATCAAAACGTATTCCAGGCAGGTTCTACTTTGCGCGAAATGTATAACTTCCTGCATCGCTACCGCGAGCGCCGCGTAAGGCTGGACCAGATATTTAAGATGGATATCGGCACCTGGATCGAGAAAAACCAGGATCAAAAGCTGATTGACCGCTTCAAAGAAATCCTGAAAGAAAACGAAGGGACGCTGGATAAGATTGGCTCGATCCTGGATAATTGCGATTTTGACGATACCGGCAGCGCCAGCCGCCAGGAAGAGATAGACGCCCTGCGCGATCTGGTGGTAAGCACCTTTATGAGCCTTTCTTACAACGATAAGCTAATCAAGCGCATGGTGTATCGCATCCGCAGCCTGGTTGACCGCATCAAGGAAAGCAACAACTCCATCAACGAGCTTACCCGCATCAAACGCTATACCATAGACGAGATCTGCACTTACGGGCGCCGCGCCAAAAAGAGCGATGAAGATATGGAAGAGGTGCGCGCCGAGACCAATATAGACCCGAATGTATTTATCGAAACCCTGCGCAAGATCAAAAACGCCCGCCGCAAGATTCGCCGCGTAGAGCTGGAAACCAAGATGACGGGCAATGAATTGGTCTTTTTGGAGCGCGAGATAGACCGTGCCGAGCGCAACAAGGAAAAGGCGCAGAACGAGATGATAGAAGCAAACGTGCGCCTGGTGATAAGCATTGCAAAGCGCTACAATAACCGCGGATTGGAGTTTCTAGACCTCATTCAGGAAGGCAATACCGGACTCATGCGCGCCGTGGAGAAATATGACTATCGCAAAGGCTTCAAGTTCAGCACTTATGCCACCTGGTGGATACGCCAGGCGATTACCCGCGCTATTGCAGACCAAGCCCGCACCATCCGCATTCCGGTGCACATGATAGAATCTATAAACAAGATAAACCGCACCAGCCGCCGCCTAATGCAAAAGCTGGGGCGCGAGCCTTACCCCGAAGAGATTTCGGAAGTATTGGATATGCCGGTGGATAAGATTAAAAACATCCTTTCCATCAGCAAAGAGCCTGTTTCGCTGGATAAACCCATCGGGCATGATAGCGAAGATAGCATCTTGGGAGATTTTATAGAGGATAGAACCATTATCTCGCCTGAGCGCTTGGCCGAACGGAACCTCCTAAAAGAACAGATGGATGAGGTGCTAAAGACCCTTACCCCGCGTGAAGAGCGGGTGATACGCCTGCGCTTTGGCATCGATGATGGCTACCACCGCACTTTGGAAGAGGTGGGAAATATCTTTCAGGTTACCCGCGAGCGCATCCGCCAGATTGAGGATAAGGCGCTTAAGAAACTAAGGCATCCCAGCCGCGCGGTGATACTCCAGCAATTCCTGGATAACTTCCACCTGCAATAACCCTACAATAGCCACGCTGCGGCAGCCGCCACAAAGCGCAGCACAGGCTTTTAGATACCGAGCTTTTGGCACGCCAGACGGGCTGCTTCCTGGTGTGCCGATTTCTTTGTATTGCCTTTACCTACGCAGCTTAGCTTACTGCCTACTTTTACCTCCACCACAAATGTCTTTTGGTGTTCTGGTCCCTCTTCGGAGATGGTCACATATTTGGGCGGTTCCTGATTGCGCCCCTGCAAATACTCCTGCAATATGGATTTGTAGTTTACCAATTCATCACGGGTAATAAGCTCGCTATAGTCCTTTAATACATGCACTTTGATGAATCTTGCCGCCGCCGCAATCCCGCTATCCAGATAGATGGCGCAGATCAGCGCTTCCACGCTATCCGAGAGGATGGAAGGCTTATTTGCCCCGCCGGAAGCAGCTTCTTCCGGGCTGAGCAGGATGTATTTATTTAGCTCCAGATTTTGCGCCTTGAGGGTAAGATAGGTTTCGGATACAATCTTGGATTTTAGCTTGGAAAGCTTGCCTTCCTGCTCGTTAGGATGGGCGATAAAAAGCTCTTTGGAGATGATAAAGCCCAGGATGCTATCTCCCAGAAACTCCATGCGTTCAAAGGGTGAAGGTGCTTTGTGATCGTCAAAATGCCGGCGCAGGTAGGATTTATGCGTAAGCGCCGCCTTGAGCAGATTGGTGTCGGAAAAGCTATAGTCTATGCGCTTCTGAAGCTGAGCCAGGCTTTTCTCCCACTTCTCGTAAGGCTCCGGCATGCGCTTGCCATTGAAGTAATCCCAGATTTGTGCGGCGATCTTCTTTAGTTTGGAACTCATAATATAATACATAAAGCTCTCTTTAGCTTATCAAGTAAAGCCAAAGAGAGCTTTCTTTTATCCTTTGTAACGGGTAATTACAATAGCGCTATTGTGTCCGCCAAAGCCCAGAGAATTGGAAATGGCGGCATTTACTTCCTGTTTGATCGCAGTGCCCACGGTGTAATCCAAATCGCAATCCGGATCCGGATTTACCAGGTTGATAGTAGGGTGGATGATTCCGGTTTCGATGCTCTTGGCGCAGGCGATGGCTTCGATAGCCGCAGCCGCACCCAGCATGTGCCCCACCATGGATTTGGTGGAATTGATCTTGATCTGATAAGCACGTTCGCCAAAACACGTTTTCAGCGACCTGGTTTCACCCTTGTCATTTAGCGGCGTGGAAGTGCCGTGTGCATTGATATAATCAATATCTTCCGGCTTCAGCCCGGCATCTTGAATAGCCATCGAGAGTGCGCGGGCGCTGCCTTCACCATCTTCTACAGGAGCGGTAATATGGAAGGCATCTCCGGAGGCGCCATAGCCCTTGAGCTCGGCATAGATCTTTGCCCCGCGGGCAAGTGCATGATTTAGCTCTTCCAATACCAAAAAGGCTGCCCCTTCGCTCATTACAAAGCCATCCCGCTCTTTATCAAAGGGACGCGAGGCGGTCTGTGGATCGTCATTGCGGGTAGAAAGCGCGCGCATGGAAGTAAATCCACCCACGGCGAGAGGGGTAACCGCCGCTTCGGTGCCACCGCTGACGATGATATCCGCATCACCATATTGGATAGACCTCAGCGCCGTGCCCAAAGCGTGGTTTGCACTGGCGCAAGCGCTCATTACATTGAAATTGATCCCTTTCAAATTGTGTTCGATACTGATGTGTGCCGCCGCGATATTGCCGATCATTTTGGGAATGAAAAAGGGGCTAATGCGACGTGGCCCAGCAGTATGGCATTTGACGCACTCTTCTTCGAAGGTAAGAATGCCGCCGATACCGGCTCCGGTAATTACGCCTGTGCGGTTGGGATCAAAGTTCCCCGCTTCCAGCCCGGCATCTTTTACCGCTTCGCGCGCGGCGATCATGGCATATTGGGTATAAATATCCAGCTTACGGGCTTCCTTGGCATCAAAATAGTCCTCTGCTTTATAATTCTTTATTTCAGCAGCTATTTGTACTGGCAGATTGCTGCTATCGAAGTGCGTAATCTTATCAATTCCGCTCACCCCGTTTATCAGGCTTTGCCAGGTTTGCTTCAGGTCGTGCCCCACCGGTGTAATAGCGCCCATTCCTGTTATTACTACGCGTCTTTTCATACATTTACCTCTAATCTATTGGCTGCCGGAAGTTGCTCCAGCCGCCCATACTCTTGATTTTGCTGCAAAAATTGGAACCAATCCTGATACCACAAGGCTATCAGGATTAGTTCCTTGGGGGGTGTCGATTAGCCGAGTTTTTCCTTCAGGTAATCGATGGCTTGACCAACGGTACGAAGTCTATCCTGATCTTCATCAGGAATAGTAATGCCAAATTCATCTTCAAATGCCATTACCATCTCCACTGTATCCAGGGAATCGGCACGCAAGTCTTCGATGAAGTTTGCTTCCGGTACAATCTGAGCTTCTTCTACGTTCAGTTTGTCCATTACGATCTGTTTTACTTTAGCTTCAATATCCATTGTTCCTCCTATGGTATTGATCGGGTATTATTTTTGTATTTGCAGGGCAGATAAGCCCCATAGTTTATTGCATGGTAAGCCCGCCATCCACGGCAATGGTTTGCCCCGTAATGTATTGGCTTTCACTGGATGCCAAAAAGAGGCAGAGCTTTGCCACATCCAGGGGGCTGCCCATCTTTGCCAGAGGGATTACTTTGGCATATTCGGCGCGCACCTGGTCGCTTAGCACCGCCGTCATTTCAGTTTCGATAAAGCCAGGCGCCACCGCATTTACGCGGATATTGCGGCTGGCAAATTCCTTGGCACAACTTTTGGTAAAAGCGATCATCCCGCCTTTGGAAGCGGCATAATTTGCCTGACCGGCATTGCCCATTAGCCCGATTACGCTGGCGATATTGATGATGCTGCCTGTGCGCGCCTTCATCATGTGTTTAAACGCCTTTTGGGTGCAGATAAAGGCACCTTTCAGATTGATGGATAGTACCAAATCCCAATCCTCTTCCTTCATCCTTAGCATCAGGTTGTCGCGGGTGACTCCGGCGTTATTGATAAGGCTATCCAGCTTGCCATGTTCGCTAATAATCTGGCACATAAGCGCTTCCATCGCAGCGCCATCTGTTACACTACCAATATAGCCAAAGGCTTTGCCGCCCTTATCATTTATTTCCTTTACCGTAGCTTCCACCGCTTCGGCATTCAAATCCAGTATCAGCACCGTGGCGTTTGCCTGGGCAAAGTATTCGGCAATGGTTTTGCCAATGCCTCGCGCCGAACCGGTAATAAGCACCGTTTTATCTTGCATATCGTACATTATCTTTTTTCCTTAAAATCTTTTTACTCGCTTAGCAGCTTATTTTGAATCTCATTCAGCTTAGAACTTCTTTCATTTCAAGCAGATCCTGTATTTGATCCAGATTAATACACTGCGCTTCTTTGTCAATGTTCTTTATCATACCGCTTAAGACTTTCTGCGGGCCAAACTCGATAAAGCGCTCTACCCCATGCTCTTTCATGTATAGAACGCTCTCTACCCAGCGCACCGGCGAGATAATCTGCTTTGCCAGCTTTTCCTTGATTTCGGCGCCATCGATACTGGGCTTTACATCCAGATTCGAGATTACGGGGATACTGCCCTCCTTAAACTCCATCTTTGCCATCTCAAAAGCAAGCCAAGTACTGGCTTTGTCGATCAAGGGAGTATGGAAAGGACCGCCCACCACCAGGGGGAGGGCACGTTTGGCTCCCGCAGCTTTGGCGAGTTCACGCGCTTTTGCCACGCCGCTCGCAGTTCCGGAAATCACGGTTTGTATAGGGGTATTGAAATTAACCGCTTGCACCAGTCCGGCAGCGCTGGCTTCCTCACATATTTCCTTCACCCGTTCGGCATCCAGTCCAATCACCGCCGCCATGGCAAAGGGGGTATCGCCCACCGCTTTGATCATGAATTCCCCGCGCTTGTGCACCAAATGCAGCGCATCTTTCAGGCTTAACACGCCAGATGCCACCAAAGCGCTAAACTCTCCCAAAGAGTGCCCTGCCATATATGCGGGCCTTATATCATATTCTTTTTGAAATGCCCAATATGCGGCAATACTATGCAGCAGGATTGCCGGCTGGGTTAAATGCGTTTGCTTCAGTAGCTCTTCCGGTCCCTCGCTCATGGCTTGGGCGAGAGTGGTATTATGCTCGGCATCAAAAATCTCAAGCACTTCTGCCAGTCTGGGTTCCGCCGTCAGAAAGTCTTGCGCCATGCCGATATATTGGGCGCCTTGCCCAGGAAATACAAAAGCTGTTTTCATCTAAAGCTCCTAATACCGCGCCAAAATGCTGCCCCAGGTAAGGCCGGCGCCAAAAGAAGTAAGCAGGATTATATCCCCCCGGCGAATCTTTTTGCTGCGGATACTTTCATCCAGTGCCAGAGGGATGGTGGCAGAAGAGGTATTACCATATTTATGGATATTTACGATTACCTTGCTCATGGGAACGCGCATCTTTTCTGCCAAGGCTTCGATAATGCGCATGTTTGCCTGATGTGGTATTATCCAATCGATATCCACGCCAGAGAGGTTGTTCCGCCTTAGTAGCTCGTCTGATGAGGCATACATGCTTTTCACGGCGTTTTTGAAGATGCGGTTGCCTTCCATATAAACGGTATGTTGATTTGCTGCAACGGTTTCCGCACTGGCAGGCAGACGTGAGCCCCCTGCTGCTTGGATCAGGAATTCACCCTGACTGCCATCGGCATCGATCTTGCTATCGATAATGCGGGAAATATCGCTGGGTTCGGCGCGAGACATTACGCAGGCGCCGGAAGCATCGCCAAAAAGCACGCAGGTATTGCGGTCGTTCCAGTTTGTAATCTTGGTAAGCACTTCCACGCCAATGATTAGGATGTTATTCACCGTGCCATTTTCGATGTATTGCCTGCCGATATCGCAGGCGTAGATAAAGCCTGTGCAGCCGGCAGAAATATCAAAGGCGGGGATGTTTTTCAGCCCCAGCTTTTTCTGCACGATGCAGGAGGTGGAGGGAAAGGGGTGGTCTGGCGAGATGGTGGCTACGATGATCATCTCAATCTCTTTGTAGCGCACCTTGGAAGCTTCGATGGCATTGATGGCGGCTTGATATGCCAGATCACTGGCAGCCTCTTCGGGAGAGGCGATATGACGCTCCACCATGCCGGTGCGGGTGCGGATCCACTCATCCGTGGTATCCACAATCTTTTCCAAATCCTGATTTGTAAGGATCTTTTTCGGAGCGAAACTCCCAAAAGACTCAAATTTGGCAAAATAGTATCCCATTATTTACTCCCAAAATAGTCTTGAGTGTGTTTTACATAGCCAGATTCGGCAATGCGGGCGGCAAAACGGATGGCATTTTTGATTGCCTTGCCGTTGCTACGCCCGTGTGAAACTACGGAATAGCCATTCAAACCCACCAAAAGAGCGCCACCATATTCAGTGTGATCCAGCTTTTTCTTGATATAACTGTATGCCGGATACGATAATAGAGCGCCAATCTTTGCCACCCAATCTTTATTGATCTGCTCTTTCAGAATGGCAAAGATGCTAAAGCCTACACCTTCAATGGTTTTAAGCATTACATTGCCCACAAAGCCATCGCATACTATTACGTCTGTAATCCCGCTCAGCACGTCTTTACCTTCGATATTGCCGATGAAATTGATGTCCGGGTTGGCAGCGATCAATTGATAAGCGCCTTTGGACATACTATTGCCCTTGGCGCTTTCTTCGCCGATATTTAAGAGGCTTACGCGCGGCTGCGGTTCCTTAAAGAAATATTCAAAGTATTTGGAGCCAATGATGGCAAATTGCATGAGATGCTCGGCATCGCAATCCACATTTGCGCCAATATCCAAGATGATCTGAGGGCCCTGTTGCGTAGGAAATACACCGGCAATGGCAGGACGCGATACGTTTTTGATGCGTCCCAAAGTGATTAGCGAAGCACTCATCATGGCGCCGGTATTTCCAGCGGATACCACCGCATCTACACGCCCCTCTTTGTGCAAGCCTATCGCCCGCACCATGGAGGAATCCTTTTTGCTGCGTACCGATGCCGCCGCACTATCGTCCATACCGATGCGCTCGGTGGCATGCTCTACCTTGATATGAACGGGGTCGTAATAGTATTTAGCAAGCTCGCGGGATATGATACTCTCATCTCCCACCAAGATTACTTCGCTCGCCAAGCCTTCTTTTACAGCCAATACGGCGCCTTCAATCTCAGGGAAGGGTGCCGAATCGCTGCCAAAAGCGTCCAGCGCTACACGCAAGGCTATTCCTTTACGCTAATAAGCTGTCTGCCGCTATAGGTACCGCAATTTTCGCATACATGGTGCGCACGGGAAGTTTCGTTGCACTTCGGGCACACGCTGTAGCCGGGAGCGCGTAGTGCATCGTGGCTTCTGCGCTTGTTCCTGCGGGTTTTGGAAGTCTTCCTTTTTGGTACTGCCATTTTCTTTTATTCTCCTTAGTCTATTTTCAATAACTGAATAGGATTCACTTTTGATGGCTAATTGCCAATACAAGCTATTCCTAACTGCAATTTCAAATGCTGCATAGCATAAGTAATACACGATTTATGAAGTGCCATTTTTGTCAATACCAATTTTGTAGCCCAGGTATCATGTAGCAGGCGCTGCGCTCGGTGTAGCTTATAGCTTGTAGGCTGGCGCTCGGAATGAAGCCGCTTTGTTATTTGCTTGCTTTTAGCTGAGAGCAAAGAGCGCAGCGCCAGCTTTTTGGACTTCGGCGCGCTTATCCGCCTTCAAGTGCTGCCAACGCCTTTGTTTAGCGCGCAGGAGTTCAAAAAGCTTTCCCAAATTATACGATAACGTGCCAGCTTGTAATAAACCGTTGCGAGCTTGCGAGCAATACCGCCAGCCCTATCACCTAAAACCTTCCCTGTCACCTGCTACCTGCAACCTTGAATACAGCTTCGCCCCGTGACTTAGGCACGCCACGCCTCACGCAGATACCTCCGCCAGATTTTTTATTAAGAAAATCCAAACCTGGGTATCCAATATTACTATAGTGGACAAGCAGTGGACAAAACCGGAATTATTTTTTGCGTTTGTTCATTCGATGTGGCTAAAGCCTTCATAATATGAGGCTGTCCAGAAATGCCAAAATCAAGCACGATATCTGCCACATTGGGAGTGTAGGGGCGTAAAGCGCACACCGTAATGAATTGATATTGAGTCCGTAATGATTACCGGTTGCGTGCTAATTTCGGCGGGTTTGGGTGCCTTGAACCCCTACATTTCAGGGGTGGACATTTCTTGATGTTGTGTTGTTTGCGTATTTCTGTACAGCCTCTAGCCTTATTCCCATCTTGAACCTACCTTCTGTCTCAATTATTATGATTTCAATTATTATTAACACCCCCTATAGAATATCTTGGCTAGCAAAGACTGCTCAATTTTATTAATATGGGCAATTGCGGTTTGGTATTTAGTATGGATTGTATCTGCAAGTTTAAGCAACTGCTGAACTTGTCTAACAATCTCTTTTTGCTCTTCAATTGGTGGTAAAGGGATTAAAAACGTTGATAACATAGTAGCGTTAATATTTGACTGCCCGACTCCATCTATTCTTACTTCTTTGCACCATTGACGTCCATAGTTTGAGTTGAGACAGTAATTGAGGTATTCAGACAGAAGCAGCTCACGTCTGTTCTTGATTTTGATTATGTACCCCGCGAAAATGGCCTTTGTCTGACCTTGGAAAATGGAGGTTTTACCTACTAAATCTGGGCTATTGGTCCTGTTAAATAATACATCTCCATCTGATAAAGCATATTTTTCTATATCTGAATCATCACTTGAATATTTAAGATTTGACCAGTCTATTTCTCCATTTTGCAGGTTCCCCATTCTGATGACAGGCACCAAGCCTTCTAATTCTGATTTTTTAGAAGTGCCGTACTGGAATCCCTCAGATAATCTTTTTAAGTCTACCATTATCCAGTGGTCTGGGAAACCATCAATTGAATCATTAGCATCATTCTCAAGCATTCTTATAACTTCTACCCATTTGTCGTGATTATAAGTATCGTAGTTTTCTAATAGAACTCCACTACATGCAGCACTGAGAACACTCTGGCGAAATCTTTTGAGAAGGATAGGTATTTTCTCAAGCCGTACCTTTAGCTGTCTGACTTTTGGTAGGATGACATCCAGCTTTTCCACTATTTGTTCTTGTTCGCCTAATGGGGGAAGAGGAAACAATATACTAGAAAGATTGGCATCATTTATGGAAATTTGTGTGCATCCTGTTGCCCCGTCATCTTTCAGTTGTAGAAAATGAGGAGACTGCAAATAGTAGTATACAAATCTTGGATTAACGGAATTATCTAATGGTCTAAAATGCATAAAACCAGTTGAGAAAAGACAGGAATCTAAATCGTCATCTACAAAAACCGGTTTATTAGTATCTTTCATTCTGGCTTGCAAGATATCGCCCTTTTTTACAATTCTATTAGCCCTTGATGGTCTGTCATTGTATGAGAATTCTCCCTCAGAAGTGAGTCCATTGATTTGAATACTGCCAGTCGAAAAGTACTTTTTCTTACCTTCATAAGGGTGAACACCAGTTTTTATATATTTAATAGCCTTAAAAATAGGTTTGTGTTCCCAGTTTTCAGTTCTCATTGTTGCTTTCCACTAATTCTGAAAGTTCCTTGAGTTCATCCAAAACTGCTTCCAGTTCCGTTACAGCCTCATTAATCAGATCAATTGGTTCAGGCAGATTATCCGGATCATCCAAAGACTCATCTTTCAGCCATTTAATATCCAGATTGTAATTGCGGGCTTTGATTTCCTCAATGGAGAATTTGCGGAATCTACCCGTTTCACCTTGATCGGTACGTTTGCTATTACCATTTGGATCACCGCCGTAGCATTGCTCAAAGTCGGTGAACATCTCAGCGGTTAAGGGTCTGTCTTTCTTAGTGCAGGTGGGGATATTGGTACGGCAGTCATAAATCCAGGTTTCTTTGCTTGCTTTGCCTTTTTGGAAAAAGACCACATTGGCTTGGGCGTTTGCGTAAGGTATAAAAGTCCCTCTGGGTAAGCGCAAGATAGTATGCACGTTACAATCTGTCATTAGAATTTCAAACACGTCTCCGGCTTTGTCTTCAAAGAGACAATTATCCGGCAAAACCACAGCAGCCCTGCCACCCGGTTTGTGGATGGTGAGAATGTGTTGCAGGAAGTTCAATTGCTTATTGGCTGTGCGGATAGTAAAATCATCCCGCGCTGGTGCTTCGCCGGCTCCTTTGGTACCAAAAGGTGGATTAGTGAGAATTATGTCATAACGTTCTCCGCGACCTGCTTCGTAGATGGTGTCCCCCAGATAGATGGTGGGGTTCAAGCCATGCAGATAGAGATTCATCAAAGCCAATCGCCGGGGACGAGGTACCAGGTCTTGACCATAGTAGGTCTTTTCTTTGATGCGTTTGATCTCCTTTTGGGGCAATGCACCTTTGGTTTCTTGGATCAGCCATTCATAAGCAGCTATCAGAAAACCACCTGTCCCACAAGCAGGATCGCAGATTGTAATAGCTTGTTTGATTGGATCAGGCTTCATTACCCGGACAATGGACTGGATCAGCACCCGGGGTGTAAAATACTGTCCAGCTCCTTTCTTGCCTTCGCTTGCAGCTTTTTCCAGCAGACCTTCAAAAGCTTCGGCTTTCACGTCCACACCTAAGGCAGACCAATCTTCGCCATCAATCACATTCAGGATTTTCTTAAGAGCTACCGGATTGGCAAACTTGGGCATGGCCTGGGCAAAGATATCTCCCAGGAGTCCCGGAGCTTCCCTAAGGGTTTGCAGAACTATCAGATAGTGATCTGTAAGGGCAGTTCCATTCTTTTCTTTTAGGGTAGTCCAGTCGCAGTCGGCAGGTAGTTGGATTTCCTTTTCTTCAGCCATTTTGATAAATAGCAGATAGGTAAGCTGTTCTATGTAATCGCCATAATCGATACCATCATGGCGCATGGTATGGCATAAACCCCACAGTTTGTTTACAACATCAGCCATGTATGTTCAATCTCCTTAAGCAGTTATCTTGAGGGTTATTTCGGTGATGAGGTCATCCAGAAAGGAGCCAAAGACCTTTCTGGCTCTTGCCAGACCGCCGTGCATCTCCAATATTGGAATTAAGTTAAAGGCGTGCTTGTCCAAAGTAAGGTTTTGGATCAAGTGTTCTTTAATGAAAGCGAGCCACTGCAATTGTTCAGAATTGAAATCATGAGCTTGAATCATCTCTGTTATTACTCGTTCTACCCTTTCCTGGGCAGTGTAGAGCGGATAAATCTCATCTTCGGCATGATGTATCATGGAGATGATATCAGCCATTGCCTTGTGCCCGGATTTCTCATGGGCTTTCTGGACTTTCTCCTCGTCAAAGCTATTTCTTTTTAGTTCGTTGCGTAGCTCAGTAAGCGCCTCATAGTTCCATTTGTAAGGATTATTGAGCAAGATGGAAAGGGCTTCGATCTTGTCTTTGTTGAGCTTTACAAACTCGGCAAAAGCGTCCAGATAGTCTTCGGGTTTTAACTGATCATCTCCCACCCTGAACACATATTCCGAGCTTACTGAATCTCTCTCAGCGTAATCGATGTAGAAAGGCTTACGTGCTCTGTCATAGTTGATCAGCAGGTCTTGAAACTTAGGATTTCTGAGGATAGCCATTGTGCCAGTGAAGTCATCTTTTAGCATTGTTTTCAGGTTATCGGCAAAGCCTTTAAGGTCCCCATCGGGAATGAAAGCTTCAAAAGCTTCCCTGGCTTTGGCGCTCATGGTCTCGGCAATTCTACGCAAGCGCTTGATAAGGCGATTCTTGTTGTATTCGGACTCAATATTGTTCCAGATGTTTTCAATGATTTCCTTGATAGTAACGGCTTGCCCTTCTTCAGGAATCTCAATAATAAAATCGGTAGAATACGTAAAATACTGGATCAGAGTACCATCGAAGCAATCAAAGATAGTGAAACACTCTTTATTGATCTCGGTGCATTTACGGGTACCCCGTCCCAGCATCTGAGTCCAGAGGATACGGGATTTTACTGGTCTGAGGAAGACAATGTATTCTAATGCTGGGATATCTACTCCGGTGGATAGCATATCTACTGTAACAACTACTGAAGGCTCAGGACGGTTGCGAAAACGCCTGATTTTTTCCAGCGGCTTATCCACATTGGGGTTGCCGGTTATCTTTTGTACAAAATCATCCCCACGCATGAGAATCTCTCTTGCGATACGTACGAGCTGATCAGAATGAGATTTGTGTTGGATATCATTTACAGCGAAGATCAGTGTTTTGGGGAATCTGCCGGTACGATCTTCATGCTCAAGGGCGTAGCTGAAAACCTCAGTGAGAATCTTTCGGTTGCTATCCAGAGAAGTGATGTTTTGCTCTATCTCACTGGCATCGAATTCTCTCACATCTTCAAGTGCATCGATCCTTTCCTGCCCGGTCTCGGTATCTTTCATGCCAATCTTTTCCCCTTCACTCAAGAAAATGCCATTGATCCGGACTTTGGAGCTTATCTTCACGGCCTCATAATCAACCAGGAAACCGTCTAAAACGGCTTGTTCATAGGTATAGCGATAAACCGGCTGACCAAAGATGGCAGTGGTATGAGCGGCAGGAGTGGCAGTAAGTCCAACTTTGATGGCATCAAAGTGATTTATGGTGTTTCGCCAAATGCCCTCATCCCTGGGCGTGTAACCACGGTGGCATTCGTCTGCAATGATCACATCAAAGGCATTATTGGCAATATCCAGTCTTATAGCTTCATCGTCAATGTCTGGGTCATCACCTTGAAGAAAGCTATTCTCCCTGCCAAAGAGATTCATAGCCATGCGCTGGATCGTGCAGATATAGACAAATGACTTGGCGGAATCGGGGCTTGTGAGATAGTTATTGGGTAGTATATTCACATCAAACTTTTCGTCTTCTTCAAAGTCATCAGCCTGAAAGCGTTGGCTGTAAACCTCATATTCTTGATTAAACTTATTACGAGACGGGGTTTCAAAAGAATGAAAAGCCACTGCTGCCTGGGCTGCCAAAGCCCTACGATCAACCAGAAAGAGAACTCGCTTGGCAAGACCGGACTTAAGTAAACGATAAATCATAGCCACAGCAGTATAGGTCTTTCCTGTGCCCGTAGCCATCGCCAGCATCATCACACGTTTGCCGCTTTCTATCGTTCTTTCAATAGATTGGATGGCTTCGATTTGGTAATACCGGATTTTATCAAGATCAATAGGATTAAGTTGGAGCCATTCGTAAGCGTTGCCAACAGATTGATTGAACATATCCAGCATTGCCTGACTGCTGTGAAAGCCACTCAGATCGCGGGCATAGTATGTAGAACTTCTTAGATCTGCAAACGATATGCGGGTTCCATTGCTGGAATAGATAAAAGGTACTCGGAAGGCGTTCCATTCACCTATTGTGTAGGGACATCCAAGAGAATAGCGTTTAGCTTGTTCCAGGGCATTTTGAGCGTCTATAGAGACTTTCTTTGCTTCAATAATCCCAAGCAGCTTTCCTTGAACAAACAGGGCATAATCTGCAAATCCGTTTTGGGTGGGGTATTCTTCTACTGCATGATGTGTAAGAGCGGATGTATCCTTTACTTGATTGTAGTGGATTATCTTCCAGGATGGATTCAATGCCCTAAGCTGGTAATCAATACGCCGTTTTCTTGTTAACCATTCAGATTCGTACACGCTTAACCTACTTTTCTTACCATCACTTCGTTGTTTTTCTATTATGGTATCCAGAAGCTATTACACCTCTGGACGATATTAAGGTTTCAACGGATTCACCTGGAGGGGGAGATGTCGGAGCTGTAAGATCAGGAAAGGATATATCCCACAGATTTTGGACTTTCTCAATTTTGTATTCGGCAAAAGATTCATCAGGCTTCCAGATATTCCACTCTATTTTTTGGTATATTCGCCCTACTAGCGAAAAACTAACATGTTGCTCATCGGAGAACACGCCATCTTTAAGCAGCTTCCTGAAGATTTCAATTACTCCTTTCATTCGTCCCTCTTACCTTTCTTTTTACTTATTTGCAACTAATATAACATTGATGTATCTGTCAATCAAAATTTCTGCCACATCCTGCCGCATTAAAAAACAACGCAAAAAGACTTAGCTTCTACAATCCCGAAATGCCAAAACATGCACTCCAAAAGGAACTCCGTTAGGAGTGGCATTTCAGATAGCCCAGGGTCTTCGCCGCCCAAAAACGAGCTTGCTTGTCTTGGGTAAGATAAACCCTGGGTAATGGTTGCGTTTTGATGAATATCTTTTGTCCCCCCGCCCCATGCCCATCTTGAATATGATGCTGTTTTTTGGCTTGATTATTCCTGTTTTGATCCATTATATTTTCTTAGCCACCATAATTGAGCTTGAACCAATAATAATCCTGCACTTTTGGATAAACCAAACACGAATAATGCGCGAGAGTAGGCTGTGTTGGATACTAAGGGTTTCGGATAAGCACTCAGCATAATTGGTTATTATTTGATTATACTGTTGCCGACTCTATTCAGATAGCAAGAAGTTTTTGCTTGGATCTCGTTTGAAAGAGCTCTTCGGATACGGAATTCAGGGACTTCCAGATCGCTTTCTGATGCAAGCATAGTAGTTCCTAAATGAAGGCAAATCTGCGCTATCTTATTATCATATAGAAAAGGTCCGAAACATTCTATTGCTTGAGTTTTTTTAATTTTTGTGTCATTTGCAAGAATCAAGCCCTTCAACACGCGATGTATAGTTTCATTGTCTTTTGTTTTTAGAGTCTTTTTTTGTGCAATATCACATTCAGATGTAATTACAACATCTATGTGGCAAAGCACCCCATCAGCCTGCTGTACATTGAAGTATTTTTTTACCGATTTTACGCAATCATCTTCAGTCTTACATTTCATGACATCGCCTGTTCTAATCGATTCATGGGTGTTGCTGTCTATAAATAACCAGTTATTTATCTTGGCTTTTATCTCCTCTTCCAGCTTCCTGTATTGTAGTTCAAAACCATCCGGACAGCTCAAATCATTGTTGGTGAGTTTATGTAAAATATCATCAAAACTCTGATTCAGCAATCTTAACGCTGCTTTGAAATTAGTATCATTATCATTTGTATTCTGACCTAAATCAGCTTGTGCCATTCCGTATAATATTCCTGATATTTTAGATGACCATTCCTCGTCTACTTGAACCAAAGATGAAAAATCGTGAACAAAATCTGAACAAGACTTGTGAACGAGATTTTCCCATTGTACCAAAGATAATAAGGCACCGTTTTCTTTAAGCTTATCGTTAATGAAGATAGGAAGATCATGATAACTGTTTGCCGCGCACGTCGTTTTTTCAAGGTCTACGTAATGTATGGGAGGGATTTCTGCCTTTTTACAATAATTGATTACGTTCTCAATAATCTCTTGATGCTTAGTCCAAAATATAACTGTAAATGGTCCGTTTTCCTTGGAAATGATTTTGCTTAGTTTACTGACAAGTGATGATGCCATACTTTTTTCGTCTCTCCCGCCAAATCCATCAAGCTCAATATCTAAGAAAACAAATCTAATCCCATTCATGGGAGCTTTTGGCAAATCGTCTTCTTCTCCTGAAAAGTAATAGTAAGGCGCACCCATCTTTGATAATGACACCATCAGAGGGAGAACTTCATTAAGTTTGTCATCGATGATTACTATACGACCGCTGTTTGTTAAATACATCTTTATTCCTTTTTAAAAGCCAACTGAATAATCGCACCCTTTGAGAATTCTTGCGGAATCTCAAAATCCTCGAAGTCAGGGAAAAGCAGCATACCTTCCTGAAACTTCATTAACATCTCAGTAAGATGAAGTCCAATACCGGTGCCATCAGGCTTCTCTGTCACAAAAGCTTGTATCATCATATGTGGTGATAGTGTAAAGCCACAACCATTATCTGCAATGATTATGCTTGTGTGTCCAGCAGGAGCATCTACAATGTTAACGAATATCTTCTTTATCTTCTGTCTTGAATAATCAAGCCACCATAGTGAATTGTCAATTACACTAATCATGGAATTCATAACATGATTTTCCGAACAAATGGCATAACTAATAGGTAAATTAGTTTTTACCATATTGACAACCTCTACTTCATGCTGTCTTATTCGGAATATCATACTGTCAAGACACCGATTGACAATTTTGTTAATATTTTGTTTCTTGACATCAGTTTTCCTTACAATGACGCTATACCCCTCAACTAATCTTGATAACAACTTCAGGCTATCCTCAATCTTTTCATGGGAAACCTCATTTTGATTCATTAGAATTAGTTCTTTTATCATTTTCTCCACTTGATGAAGCACAGTAAACATTGCTAACCCTGCTCCAGCACTTTTTATTAGAACATCGATAACATGCTGATACTCAACCCGGATTCTATCCAAATACTTATAAATTTGTTTTTTAACGATGGGTTCAGCGACCCTCTTTTCAACAAATTCTTCCAATTCTCTGATAGATTTATTTACAGGTTCAGTTTTAGACTTAGTGTTATATGCAATTCTGATTCTGTCCTTATCAATTTGTCGCTGCGATTCAACTCTGTTAAGTGCATAAAGCACTGCATTCCTAAGTGTAATGAAGGCATTGTTTTCAATGAAACCTTCTCGGTTTGACTTCTCAACAAGATCCATACTACTTTCCGCACTAATGTAAACTGCGCCAATAATTAGGTTATTGCTTACTCTTTTTGTTGGAAGATTTATTCGTCTTACACCAAGCCCGAGCCAGTCTGTGTTGGGTTCACCATAATCTAAAACCCGCATTGAATCCCTATATACCCTTATGCCACCATTGTTATCTAAGTACTTCTTAACTGATGTTTTTTCAATATTCATTAAGCTAAGAATCTGTGCGTCAAGATCAAATATAACGCCCCTAAATCTTACTTTTCCTATTCTGTAGATATCTAAATCGACGGTTTTTATTTCCTTATTATCATCTTTAACAATCATCCGACAGGTTTTTTTTATGTTCTCGTTAGACATGTCAATATGGCGATTACTGATCTTATCCATTGTACCCCATGGGGAAAATCGATAGTCAAAATCCACAATAGAATCGCCTTTCATTGTCACGTCAAATGAAAATAAACTATTTGATAGTATATCATCAACTGCAGGAAGCCCTGACAACCAGTCACTGCCTATTATATTAAACTCAGTTCTAAATTTACTCTCATCTTCAAAAGGAGAGTTTAGAGACGTAATAATCCTTGCACTTTCTCTTGCGGTTTGTTTCGTCCATGCGTTTCTCAGCTTTGATATTTCAATTACAGTACCTGTCGAGTTTATAAAGTGCTTTGGATCTCTTTGAATGATCAATACCGGAAGTGATTCAATATAATCTGTTTGGGAAACTTGATCCCATTTGATTGTTACAACAAATTCTTTTTCATCCCTTCTCGTTATTATTGTTATTATTCTACCTAATTTATGGACACCAAATCGTCCAATTCCTTTTTCTCCCAGTCTTTTACGGTGATATTTTTTTGTTAGCATAGACAATTTGTTCTTTTCTATATCAGATTTATAATCTGTTCCTATCTCCAGCCAAGCCTTCTTGATAATATGCTCATTCATACCCTCGCCATCGTCTTCGATAATAATCTTACCTAATTCAACATCCCAAGGTTCTCTCATCGTAACCTTACAATATGATGCATCAGCGTCATATGAGTTCTTAATTAACTCTAATAGTGCTACTGATTCGTTTCTAATGAGTTGCTCGCCGAGTTGTTCAAGTAATCTGGCTCTGGTTTTAAACTGAGCTTCAATCTTCATGCATATCATCCTTTATAGCAGAAGCAATAGCCTCTGAAAGTTTCACTGGAACAGCATTGCCTATTTGTCTGAATGCTGCTGAAAAGGAAGGATTGATTCCTTTTGATTCAAAAAAGAAATCATCTGGAAATGTTTGTAATCGTGCAGCTTCGCGTGGAGTTAATGAGCGGTTCTGATTAATATCAGGGTGTATATAGTAATGTCCATCTTTACTGAGGTGTGCTACAATAGTATGCGAAAATTTATTGTTTCCTGCAACTACCTTAAATCGATCTTTGAATACCATTCGATTCCTGTGAGTTTTTAAATGTTCTGGAAGATCATCATAATTAACTCTTTCATTATTTTTGTCCCATTTTAAGACAACATACCTGTAAATTTCGAGATCTCTTTCAGAGTTTCTGCGAGAAATATGCTGTGTCAGTGGTGGTGTTTTGCCAATGTCTTTCCATTTACCCTTTCCTGCATTAATTTTGGGTAAGTCACCTAAGACATCCCATACTGTTCCGTCCCATTGATTCTTAGGAATTTCGGGAAAAAACCCGTCAGGTGAACAACGTTTGCCAATAAGTATTACTCTTTTACGCAGTTGCGGAACATTATAATCGTTAGCAGAAAGGACTCTATGTTCTGTAGTATAACCATAAGTAAAAAAAACTTCTTTCATGGTATCAATATGTTTTTTTCCATTTACATCCTTTGCAGATAAAAGACCCGTAACGTTTTCAAAAATGAAATATTTTGGCTGGAAGCGCTTAAGAAATTGAGCGTAAAAACGATATAGATAGTTTCTGCTATCGGTCAACATTCTATTCTTATCCCGAGAACGACCTACAAGAGAGTAAGCTTGGCAAGGTGGTCCTCCGATAATTAGGTCAAGTTGATTACCGTCAAGTCTTTTCTCAACACTAAGGAATAAATCATGTACTGTGTTTTCTGAAATCTCGGAATTGATAACAGCATCTATAATATTCGGTGGTGCCAATCCATACAATTCGTCTCGGGTTATTTCGTTCTTCAAATACTTGTAATACAATTCGATAGAATTATTCTCCCGCAACCAATGATAAACTTGTCTTGTTTTTAAAGTGTTGCATGCTGCAGCGTCAATTTCAATATGCGCAACAGGTCGAAACCCCTGTCTGACGAACCCCTCAGACAGGCCACCGCAACCTGCGAATAAGTCTAAGAAACTGATTAATTTCATATTTATATTACCTAGGAGAATGAGTTAAATCTCACATAATTCCCTCATAATTATTGTGGTTTTTTTGTCAATAACATTCGTATATCGCTGTAGTCCTCCCGAGCTTAACATAAAGCTAAATACTATGTTTCGTGACGTGGATATTTTTCAATACCATCCTTCGTTACCTGGTTCCAGCTTTTTTGTTATCCCCTTTTGGCAAATGGGGCTTGTGGCGAGGCTTGAAAAATGTCTTTGCCTGCCAATAATCCTTAAAACTATGAAGCGTCTAAACCCACTTGCGTTCTTGCCCGCAGCCTTACATAGTTTCAAAGACTATCCACCAGTATCACATCTATATTTGAATATTTGCAAGCTTATTTAAGCTAAAAATCTGTCAATCAAAATAATGCTTGCATGCTTTTTTGTGGGGTGCGTTTGCATACCCTCGTAACTCGTTAGTTTCCCGTTAGTTGTGCGGCGGATGGACGGGGAAGGGACGGGGAAGCACCACACCAATATCGAATATAAAGCGTAAGATGCAGCATTATCAGGGAGATAGCGCTTGTCCGCCGGGCAGTAAAACTTCGATTTGGCTTAAAGGGCTTGTCTCGAAATGCCAAAATCAAGCACGATATCTGCCACATTGGGAGTGTAGGGGCTTGAGGGCTTTGCGACCGCTTTTGATAAAGCGTGTGCGCAGCACATACCGTAATAAATGGATACTGAGTCCGTAATGATTACCGGTTACGTGTAAATTTCGGCGGGTTCAATGCCTTGAACCCCGACATTTCAGGGGTGGACATTTCTTGTTTTGTGGGTTTTATTGTGTTTCGGGACAGCCTCAAGACCTTTGTTCAGCTTGGATTTGAAACCATATTTGGCTGCATTCCCTCTATATTAGCTAATTGTTTTTTCTTTACCCACCAGGTTTGAAAGTAAGCCAAAATCTATATTCGCACCGGCAATCCACCCAAATTCACAAGTCCCGAATAACCCTTTTCTCTACCGCTTTTGCAAGGCTTTTGCCCTATTTTATTAAATTATTTTGCAAATTTGCATTTTTCTCTTGCCAAAATTTTGCCGCTAATAATAATGCTTTTAAATGTTAAAACTATATAAACATGAGGTTTTAATGCTGGAATATGATAAACACCAAAGGCATTTGACCACGGTTTTTTCCGTGATCCCGCTATTGCTCTCTTTCCTTGGCTTGGTCAATTGGATTTTGAGAGCCACCACGTCTTTTGCCGGATTAGGCTATTTATCGGCATTTGCGTTCAGCACAATGCTTTCGCTGTTTATCATCTCCGTTCTGGTAATGCTGCGCGGCTATTACAAAAACCACCGCTGGGGTTTGATTGACTACCTGCTTTTGGGGATAATTATAGTTTATAGCGTTTGCCATCTCCTTTCGGTATTTTGGGCATCTGTATCAAACCCGGAAAGCCTTATTTTGGATAAAACCCATTCGCCGGCTCAAAATCTCTTGGCACCCATGGCTCCATTTACGGCTATCAACCTTATTTTTATATCCATTAGCTATATGATACTGTATGCACCTGTATTTCAGACAGCTACCAAACGCAGATTTAGCGGCTATTTTTCCTTACTTGTATTTATCGGACTGTGTCTGTTATTCATCTCGCAGTTTAGCCAAACTCATTTGACGCCTGCGATGGGCTTGGTGCCCATGGCAATGCTTACGGCTATTGCATTATTTTGCCTTACGTTAGCGCTTTTAGAATCTGTAGATTTGGGAGTGCTCAGGGTCTTGCATTATGTATCTGGAAATATCCGGGACAAAAAGAAGCCGCTCAATCAGTTAAATGCCCTTATCTTCGTTTTTATCATTTGTATCGCGATAAGCACCATAGTGCTCATCTTGCAAGCGGAAAAGCGAAGTATCCAGCAAAACTTGCGAGAGCAGCTATTACTGAACCTGGATGCTCATAAAAATGCCCTAAACCTCTGGATGGCAAGCCACTATCAAACGATGGAAGCAGCTATTTCAGACCCCCGGCTTAAACAAGGTTTGGTGGAGCTTTATCGCGGTAATAGTTTGAGCGAAAATGCCCAATTCGCCCACTATTGGGTGCAAATCACCAAAAAGCAGTATCATAGTATCCGCATTGCGATCTACGATCCCTATAGCGACGGTCAAAAATCTTTTGGTGAAGAAATCTATTTTTCGCCCCGGGAATTGCAGCAAATCCGGGCAAACGTAAATAACTCACAGAGTATTTGGGTAAAAAGCGATTTCTCTGCTTTTCCTAATAAACCGGACTATCTTGAAGCGGGATATCTCCGTTTTTGGGGGCACTTGCCCGATAAAGAAAGGGATTATTTGTTGCTTTTGGAGCTGCAGCCGGAAGCCTATCTCAATAGTGTTTTCAACCAGATTATAAGCAATAGTCAGATAAACCATAATCATATCTTTGGCTACGATGACAATATGCTGCATTTTATTACCGAGCCGGAAAATAGCAATCAGGATTGCATCTGCTATCATATCCGCCATTTGATAAATGCCCACATTGCAAAAGAGGGCAGCGATCTTGCGCAACCTATTTATGCTGAAACCTATAGCCACAAAGGCAGCGTTGTGTATTTTGCTGCGGCGAAAATAGATTATGTGCCCTGGCTAATGGTTCAAAGCATCGATTCCATCCACTGTACCAAAGATTTGGCAAAATGGTCTTGGCTTGTATCCGGCATTGCTGCGCTGCTCTTTTTGGGGCTGGCGTATTATATGCATCATAGTTCGCGGCGCAAGGCTATTTTGGACGATCAAACTGCAGTTCAGGAATGGCAAAATACCTTCAATGCCGTGCCCAGCGCCATCTGGCTGATGGATGCGCAGGGCTATATCCAGCGTTCCAATAATGCAGTAAAACAACTTTTTGACCTCAATGAAATTGAGCTTATCGGCAAGCACTATCAGGATATCGTCCCCGATTTGCCGTGTCAATTGGATTCGGAGCTATTGCAAAAGGGGCTGGAAGTGCATAGCGAATTTGGACACAATAAGGGTTGGTATGAAAGCTCCATTGCGCCAATAATGAGCTCTGGAAATAAACCGCAGGGCTTTGTACAGATTACAAACGATATTACCGAGAAAAAGGAAAATATACACCGCCTGAAGGCCAGCGAAATCCGCTTTAGAGCTATCTTTGATCAATCTCCCATCGGCATCAGCATAGTTTCTTCCGATCTCCTGTTTCTCAGCACAAATAGTAGCTTTATCCGCATATTTGGATATGATGAACAAGAGCTTTTGGGGTTCAAACTCAGCAAGACTGCGCATCCGGATTTTCGCCAGCAAATGGAAACAGGCATTCAAAATCTGCTGGCGGGCAAATCGAAATACTTCCGCCTTGAAACTCGCTTTTTCCGCAAAGATGGCAGCGAAATCTGGGGATTGCTCATTTGCATTCTGATTTCGGATCCCAGCCTGGAAGGGGATTTTGTGCTCGCTATGGTGGAAAACATCCAAGACCGCGTGCAAGCAATGCAAGAGCTATATCGTGCCAAAGAGATGGCAATCATGAGCGAGCAGCTCAAAAGTAGTTTTATGCAAACTATTTCCCACGAATTCCGTACGCCCCTGAACGGAATATTGGGCTTTAGTCAGGTATTGAAAACCGGGCAAATAGCATCGGAAGAAGTTAAAGACTATGCAGATAGCATCTATCAAAGCGGCAAAAGAATGCAGCAGCTTATCGAAAATATCATTAGCTTTGCAAAGCTGGATTCCGGGCAGGAAAATCTCACAAATAGTCCTTTTTCGCTACAACAAATGCTGAATAAGATTTATGATCTGTATAAGGGGCGCGCGATGAGCAAAAATCTGGATTTGGTGTGCGATCTGGCACCGGAATATGCCGGAAGTGTCCTCGTAACCGATGAAAGTAAGATCATCCAAATCCTGGCAAAATTGATGGATAACGCCATTGCCTTTACCGAGCGGGGGCGGGTAGACTGCCGTGCAAGTTTGGATATGAATATCCTTGTTTTGCAGGTAAAAGATACTGGAATCGGCATCCCCGAAGCAAAGCTAAACCAGATTTTCGAGAGATTTTATCAGGCAGATATGTCTTTTACCCGCACCCATGATGGTGCCGGACTGGGGCTTTCCATCTGCAAAGGATTGGCAAATATCCTTAGTGGGGATATCAGCGTAAGCTCCGAACTAAACGTGGGCACTACCTTTACTGTAAAAATACCGGTAATGCAAAACGCACAAGATACCTAATTCAGAGGCTGCGTTTTGCTGCATTATACCAAATATAAGGAACGAATTATGAGAATAAAACTTAGTAGAGAATTGCTAAAGGAGCTGCCTAAAACAGACCTGCATCTGCATTTGGATGGCAGTCTGCGCCCCGAAAGCATTATCGAGATGGCAAAAGAGCAGAAGGTACAGCTCCCCACTTTCGATTTGGAAGAGCTAAAAGCGCTTATCGTATGTGGAGAACACACCCAAAGCCTGGAAGACTATCTGCGCGGATTTCATATTGTAAATCTGGTATTGCAGGATAAAGAGGCACTGGAAAGAGCGGCTTTTGAGGTGGCGGAAGATGCCGCAGCAGAAAATACGCTTTATCTTGAAATGCGCTATGCCCCTATGTTGCACGCAAATAGAGGGCTAAGCTACAATGAGATAGTCTCTGCCGTATTGGCTGGTTTGGAGCGGGCTGAGCGGGATTTTGGCATCAAAACGGGGCTAATCATCTGCGGAATCCGTAATATGGCGCCCAGCAGCTCGTTGCAAATGGCGGAGCTGGCGGTGGAGTATAAAGATAAAGGAGTGGTTGCCTTTGACCTGGCGGGAGGTGAGCTTAATTTCCCGGCTAAGGCACATAAGGCGGCATTTGAGCTGGCGGGGCAGCACCGGCTGAATATTACCGCCCATGCCGGCGAAGCTTCCGGCGCCCAATCCATCCAGCAGGCGCTTTTCGATTGCGGGGCACATCGCATTGGGCACGGCACCCGACTCTTTGAAGATAAGGAGCTGATGGATTATGTAAATAACCATCGTATCCCGCTGGAAATCTGCCTTACCAGCAATCTGCATACCAAAGCGGTGCAAAGCATTGCCGAGCATCCCATAAACTACTATTTGGAGCAAAGCCTGCGGGTAACCCTCAATACGGATAACCGGGTAATAAGCAATACCACACTTACAGATGAATATCTTTTGGCATGCCAAACCTTTGATTGGGATTATGCTACGCTAAAACGGGTAATCATCAATGGCTTCAAAAGTGCCTTTAGCCCCTATCCGCAGCGCGTGGAGCTTATCCAGCAGTGTTTATTGAAAATGGCGATGTTGGAAGCGGTTCATACCCAGGAGACATAGATGGATACTATTGGGAAAAGCCAGATTTTAAGTGCCTTGAGTGATGCGGCAAAGCTCTTGCAGGGCTTTCTTGCAGATGAGGATAATGTCCTAAAGATTGCGTCTATTGCAGATACAATAGTGCAGGCTTATGCCAAGGGCGGCAAGGTAATCATCTTTGGAAATGGCGGCAGTATGTGCGATGCCATGCACTTTGCCGAAGAGCTTACCGGCAGGTTTAGGGAAAACCGTCCGGCGCTGCCGGCAATCGCCATTAGCGATCCCTCCCACATCACCTGCGTGGCAAACGACTTTGGCTTTGCAGAAATCTTTGCGCGCGGCGTGGAAGCCTATTTTCATCCACACAATGTAGTAATCGGGCTTTCTACCAGCGGTAATTCTGAAAACGTATATCGGGCGCTGCTTTATGCCCAAGAGCGGGGAAATGGCTGCGTGGCGCTATTAGGCGGTAGCGGCGGCAAGCTCAAAGGGCTTTGCCAACACGAAATCATCGTTCCCACCAGCGGCAGCGACCGCATCCAGGAAATCCATACCCTCATCCTACACATCCTGGTAGAACAGATAGAACTAAGGCTATTTAGCCAAAATAAGGAGGACTAAATGAAGAAGTATATATTACTCTTGCTGGCTTTTGCGCTGTTTATCAGCCTAAACGCAGATTATTACGATAGCATTACAGATCAAAATCAGGAAGCGCTGCTCTTGGCACTGCGCAATCTGATTTCTACTAATACATACTCAAATTATAGCGGCGCCAAGGTCTTTCTCTTTCAAACTTTGGATAATGAAGATGGCGTAGTGCGCTGTATTTATACTGGCGAAGAGTATGAGATAGAGCCTGGCTATTCAGGGCAAACAAGCCCCAATACCGAGCATACTTATGCCCAAAGCTGGTTTAGCACGCCTGAAAGCAGCATCAAAAAGGCGGATTTGCACCATCTCTTTATCTGCACCATGCAGGTAAACTCCGCACGGTCAAATTATCCCTTCGGAGTGGTGGCAAGTCCTGCCATTGCCGATGTTTACTATCCGCATACCCCCTGGCAAAGCTACCGCGGAAATGATAACTGGCAACACCGGGTATTTGAACCGGCAGACCAATCCAAGGGCGATATCGCCCGTGCACTGATGTATTTTCATGTGAGATACAACGATAGCCTTACCCAGAGCAATGTGAATATGATCCCCACCTTCAGAATCTGGCATCAGGCAGATCCCCCTACCCCTGCCGAGATAAGCCGCAATAACGCTGTGCAAGGCTTTCAGGGCAATCGCAACCCCTTTGTGGATCATCCCGAATATGTAGAGCGCATCTGGGGACCCGTTTCCAATGAAGACTTCGTGCAAAACGCCAGCCCGCAGCTCCGCATTGATAGCCTCTATCCCAATCCCTTCAAAGAAAGCATCCAGGTAATAGTGGATAACCCCAAAGCCAGCCCCGCCCATATCGAGATTTACAATATCCGAGGCGAAAAGGTATATCAGGAAGCCATTAGCGGCAAAGAGAACCGCTTCCAGTGGCAGGCGCGCGACCAAAAAGGCAATAAAATGAAGGCGGGAGTGTATTTTATCCGGGTATGTGATGGGGAGACAAGCGTAGTCTCTAAGGTATTATATTTGCAATGAAGGATGAAGGATGAAGGATGAATGCATTGTTTGCTTCACTTCGTTCGCAAACCTAATTAGCTACACCATGCGTCAGCTATGATCAACCTGCGCTTGCGCAGCCGCCATCATTCATCATTCATCGTTCATCATTCATTTGCGAGCTTGCGAGCAATTTATTCATTCTTTTAGCTGCGCTTGCGCAGCGACTTCCACCACTCCAGCCGCTTCTTTATTTCCCGTTCAAAGCCATATTCTCCAGGGCTGTAATACTCCTTTTTCCCCATCTGTTCCGGGAAGTAATCTTGGTAATGGTAATGGTTTGCATAATCGTGATCGTATTTGTAATCCTTGCCGTAGTCCAAATCCTTCATCAGCTTGGTGGGGGCATTGCGGATATGCAGGGGCACCCCGTAATGGCTGGTTTTACGGGCATCCTGGGCGGCTTTGAAATAGGCATTATCTGCACTATTACTTTTGGGGGCGGTGGCAAGATATACCGTGAGCTGCGCCAGCGCTGCACCCGCTTCGGGCATTCCGATAAAGAGCAGGGCGTCTTTGGCGGCAATCGCCTGCACCAGGGCATTGGGGTCTGCCAAGCCAATATCCTCGCTGGCAAAGCGGATAAGCCGGCGCACCACATAGCGCGGGTCTTCCCCCGCTTCAATCATGCGCGCCAGCCAATACAGCGCCGCTTGGGGGTCGCTGCCGCGCAGGGATTTATGTAGGGCAGATATCAGGTTGTAATGCTCCTCGCGGTTCTTATCGTAATACATGGTGCGCTTTGCCAATACCCGCGCCAAATCCTTGATTTCCGGATGCGGAGTCTCCCTTAAGTAGCCCTGAATAAGCTCCAGCTCGTTCAAAGCGCGGCGGGCATCTCCCCCGCTATTATATGCCATCCAGGCAATTACATCTGTATCCTCTTCCAGCCCCAATTCGCCAAAACCCTTGCCCAGTATCAGGGCAATATCCTCTTCCCGCAGCGCTTCCAATACAAATACATGGCAGCGGGATAGCAGCGCCGGAATCACTTCAAAGGAAGGGTTTTCCGTGGTGGCGCCAATGAGGATTATCGCGCCGCTTTCCACATAGGGCAGAAAGGCGTCTTGTTGGGATTTATTGAAGCGATGGATTTCGTCGATAAAGAGCAGGGTGCGCTCGCCCTTATACTTATGGGCATAGTCTGCCTCGCGCATTACAGATTTTACATCGTTGATGCCAGAGAGCACGGCGGAAAACTGCACAAAGCGTTGCGATGCACTATGCTGGATAATGCGGGCAATGGTGGTTTTCCCCGTGCCGGGCGGACCCCAGAGGATAAAGCTCTGGTAATTCCCGCTGGCGATCATCTCGCGCAGGCGGGAATCCTTTTGCAAGAGCTTTGGCTGCCCTACCAGCGCTTCCAGCATCAGCGGGCGCAAGCGCTCTGCCAGGGGCAAATCCCGTATGGCGGGCGCTTCCGCCTCAAAGATGTCGCTCTGTCTTTTATCCAAATTACTCTTCCATCAAGCCTGTAAGCTCTGCTGGATCGTACCATTCCAGTATCCCTTGCAGGCGCTCCAGTTCTGCCACAAGCACCTCTTTGTGTTGCGCTTCTTCTTTGGCAAATTGCAAGAGTATTTCCCGGGTATCTGCCTCCGCCGTCTGTTCGGCTAATTTGCGGTAGATATTCTCGGCAAGCTCCTCGCGGGAGATGGCAAATTCCAGCACCTGGTTTGGGTTTCTCAAGTCAATGCCCTTTAGCTCGGTATGTAGTTCGCCGATTAGCTCCAGCTTTTCGCCGGGGTATTCTGTGGCAAAGATATCCCGCATCTCCGCTTCGTGATACTCTTCAAAGATAATCAGGCGGGTAAATACCTGCTCGCTTTGGGGATTGCCAAAGCTCTTGGCGAGGGCTTTATAGAGGTTTTGGGAGCGGATTTCCGCTTCGATGGCTATTCTGATGGCTTCACGTCTTTCCATGGTTTTCTCCTATACGTTTCTGCGGATCAATTCCACTGCATCGATCTCGCTAAGCTGTTTCAGCGGCCACTGCACGCTGATAATGGTAAGTATATAAGATATAGTAATCACAATCACAAAATCAAGCAACTGGATATGCACGGGCAATACGATGTGCCCGGAGAGCTTGATAAGCCCTGTAGAAGCTTGAATACCCAAGAGGATAAGCGCCAGTATTATCCCCAGCAGGATGCCCAAGGTGCAGAGGATAAGCCCCTGCAAGAGGAAGAGGCGCCTGAGATCGGCATCTTCATAACCCAAAGCCTTTAGCAAGCCCAGTTCGCGCTTCTTTTGAGAGATGATCTTGAGCAGCGAACCCGTGAGATTGAAGCTGGCAATGATGAACATAAAGAGCAGAATTACAAACATCAGGAACTTCTCGAAGCGGATAGCAAAGTAAAGGCTGCGGTCGAAGCTGCTCCAATCCTCCAATTCATACTGGGGGAAAAGCGGGGCTAAGCGCTTGATATACTTGCGGCTCTGGGCGTGATCCGCACCCCGTATCTCCAGATAGTCCACTTGCGCACCCGCAGCACTCATCTCCTGCGCCACCGCCAGGGGGATATAGCAGAAGTTCTGATCATATTCCGGCATGCCTGCACCAAATATGGCTTGCACCTTTAGCTTCTTAAGCTGCGGCAAAAGCCCAAAGGCAGAAGGGGTACTCAAGTTTGGCGAGATAAGCAGGATATCATCTCCCAGATACACCCCCAGGCTTTGCGCCAGTCCTGCCCCCAAAACGATGCCGCCTTCCTTATTAAAGAGCGTGGGATCCAGCTCGCCGGCAAGGATGCCTTCACCGGCTACAGCGCGGCTTAGCACCGGACTGATGCCTTGCTGCCTTATGGCATCGATGCCAAAGCATACCGCCGGATTCGCCCCAGCCTCGCTTTTTAACATTAGCTCCAGCCGTAATACCGGCGCCGCCTTGAAGCCCTCTGCCTCCACCTTATCCACCAGCGCTTCATAATCCACTATCCGGTCACCATCCTTGCCGCTTAAACGCATTTGGGAAAGGGTGCCCACAATGCGCCCGCTGATATCCTCACGAAAGCCGTTCATTACAGAGCTAACGGTAATAAGCGCCATCACGCCCAGGCAGATGCCCAAAAGCGTAAAGATATGCTCTGCCCCCAGCCCATAACGGCTTTGGGCAGCCAAGTATTTGCTTGCCAAAAAGATAAGGCTTTTATTCTCGTTTCGTTTACGCATAATATCACCATAATGAAAGCCGCCTTTCAGTCAAGCACCTTTTTTAGTAGCCTTAAAGCCGTTTGTCAAAGCGCCCAATTCGCTTACTATATCTTGTGGTAGCCACGATGAAGAAAGAAGATTTTGAAGATTTCCTCAGCCAGCATGAGAAGCGTATCTTTCGCTATCTCATGGGTCTTACCGCCAATGAACACGATGCCATGGACCTCGTGCAGGCGGTATTTATTGCCGTATATGAGCATTTTGAGCGCATCGAAGAGCCTACCGCCTTATCCTATACCTACCGCATAGCGCATAATAAGGCAATGACCTTCCTGAAACAGCGCAGCCGCTATATCCCCGTGGAAATGGAGAAGTTCCAAAATCTGCCCAATCCCAAAGTGGAAGAAGAGCCGGATTATAGCGATCTGAAAAAAGCGATAGCAGAATTGCCCCCCCGTTTAGCGTCGGTAATCCAATTACAATATTACGAAAAGATGAGCTACAAAGAGATTTCGGAACACCTGGGCATTAGCGTAAAAGCGGTGGAATCCCTCTTGGTACGAGCCAAACGTTTTTTACGCAAAAAAATCATGCAGGAAATGAAAGAGAGGGGAGTAAAATGAGTGGAAGCAAACACGCTTTACAAAAACAAGGAGAAGAACGATGAGATGCCATACTGCTGAACGCTACATCAATCGCCAGCTTGATAACGAACTGCCGGCAAAGAAAGCACTTAGGCTGCAAAAGCACCTTAGCCGTTGTTCTTCTTGCCGAGCCTTGCAGAAGGAATATCAGGAATTGCAGCATGCCCTTAGCAGCCTGCCCCAGCCTGAATATCCCGCATTTCTGCATCACAAAATCATGAATGCTCTGCCGGTAAAATCCCGTCGCTACGAGCAAAGCAGATTCAGGCTCTCGCTTGCCACAGCCGCATTATCCCTCCTCCTTAGTATCGGCGCCGGAACCTTTGTAGGCCTCAAAGGTTTTGATCTTTCGGAAGTGGAAGATAATGCTATTGCCGAAACCGAAGCTCAGCTTTATTTTGGCGAAAACAGCCTGATGGTGGTATCTTATGATTACTAAGCGATTGCTTTATATGCTATTGATGGTATCGCTGGCGTTTAATCTGGCGGTGGTGGGCAGCCTTGTATGGTTCAAAGCCCTGCATCCCAAGCACCCGCCCCGTGAACGCAATTTCCAGCGGGATTTCCCCAAAATGCCAGAACATATCATGCGTGAAGAATGGTCTTCGGAAATAATCCAATACCGTAAAGACTTCGATAATAGCAAGCTAAGGCTGATGGAAGAATTGCAGAAAGAGACTCTCGATGAAACAATAATCGAAAGTATCATCGATTCCAGCCTGGTAGCCCAAAACAATCTGGAAAGATATCTGGGCAAAAGACTTGTGAATTATCGCGAACAAATGACTGCCGAAGAAGCAGATGAATACTTTGGCAAAAGAATTGAACACATCAAAAACCGAAATAACTACTTTAGACAATCCAGGAGAAATCCACATGAAAAAGATAATCGTAACCACCCTGATGCTCGCCCTGCTTTTCGGGATTCTACCCGCACAAAGAGCAGAAGGCGCTACCCGAACGGCTAATCCCGAAGCCAAAATGCACCCCATGCAAAGCTGCATTGAAAAGATGAAGCTTACTGATGCCCAAATGCAGAAGTTTGCTGCCGCCAAAGCGCAATATCAGAAGCGAGATAACAGCCTTAGCGCTGAGATTAAGAACCTGAATCTCGACCGCACCGAAGCGATCAAAGCCGAAAACCTGAAGCGCGCCAAAGAGCTGAATAAACAGATTTCAGACAAAGAATTGCAGCTTAAAAATGCCCGCATCGATCTGATGGCAGATATGCTAAAAGAGCTTACCCAGGAACAAAAGGAAATCTGGAAGCAAAATGCCGGCATGATGATGGGAAATATAGGCATGATGATGGGGCAAGGCATGCACTGGCAGAATGCCCGCGGCGCCCGCAGATTTCCCCATAAGAACTCTAAACAAGACCATAAATCCCGCATGTATCATCGCGGGAAAAAATAATCCCTCCTCAGCAACACACAAAACCGAAGCCATGGTTCCTCTTACCGTGGCTTCGTTTTTTATCTCCCCGCTAATCCTTATAGATTACAATATCCTCCAAAGCCAGGCGTTCACCACCTCCGCCAAAGAAGGATAAAGCTTTGGTATAGAGCTTTTTCTCGCCCTTGGGATAGCCAAAGGGGCTAAGCGCCACAATGCGCCAGCTTTTGGGGATTTCGAGATATTTCGCCAGAGTTTTCTGGGAAAAAGCCGCCATCCAGCAAGTGCCCAGCCCGTGGCTATGCGCACACAAGATCATCTGATGAAAGGAGATGGCGGTATCCACCAAATAATAATCCTGCTTATTTACCCGCAGGTTTTTCTTCATTTCGGCGCAAGCGATGATTACCAGCGGCGCTTCCTTGATAAAGAAATTGGAAAGCCCGATCAAGCCCGTCTTTTGGGCCAATTCCCTGATGCGCTCGCGGTTTCTAAACACGATATAGCGCCAGGGTTGCCGATTTTGCGAGCTGGGAGCAATGCGCCCCGCTTCCAAAATCTCCGATAGTACTTCTGGCGGCACCGCATCCGGCAGAAAATCCCTTACGCTATGCCGACTGGAAAGAAGCTTAAGAAAATCCATTGTTTAACCTCAGTGTGTTCTTTGTAGGCAAGTAATCAGATACAGAGATTTTGTCAAATACTTCGAGGTGGCAGCTTGCAGGTGGCAGGTGGCAGGCGCTGCGCGCGGTGTAAAGCATTTCTATTTTTAGTACTAATTTCGGGTAATTGGATTGTTCTAAAGACATGAACAACATAGAGAGTAGCTATCAAACCCGCGCAGCGCCTAACACCTAATACCTATCACCTAACACCTACTGAGCGCAGCGAAGCATTGTGCTTGACATATATAGCGCCCTTTCTAAAATGTATTCATGAGAAATATCCTGATAATTATGCTTATGCTAATCGCCCTGAGCGGCTGCGAGCTCTTTACTTTGAGAGAACCCAGCCAGCCTTCCGATGCGGCAGCCTGGAACGAGCCTGCCTCAACGGTGGAGCTTGCCCTGCAAAACCTGCTTTACGCATATCAGGATTCCCGCAATTCTGTAAATTACAGCCGTATTTTCCACGAGAATTACCAATTCTATTTTGCCACTCAGGATATTACGGATTTCAGCACCCCCGCCCAGTGGGAGCGCCAGCAAGAGCAAGATATGCTCTTCAATCTGCACGGGCGCTACGATAGCATCAAGATAGACTTTCAGCCTTTGGACACTCCGGATGAACAAGGCGCCAATGAAGCCAAGCTATACCGCGCCTACAATATCAAAGCCAAAACCCAAACCTCGGCGCGGGAGATAGATCTGGCCGAAGGACATACAGAGCTACACTTTCTAAGGGCTTACGACCGCTGGTATCTGTATAAATGGAAGGATTACCGCAGTAGCAGCGCTGGCAACGCCCGCACCTGGGGGAGATTGAAATATGAAAATAGCTAAGCTGCTCCCCCTCTGCCTGCTCCTGCTTTTGGTGGCAAGCTGCGAAAACCCCTTCCGCCCAAGGATGTGGGACCGCTCCAGCAATGAGGTTTACAATCGCGATCCCATCGAGCTTTTGCAAAACCTGGTAAAAGCCTACAGCGAAAAGAATACCAAAATATTCAAGAGCCTTTTGCATCCGGAATACCGCTTTGAACTTTTGCAAAGCGAATATAACAGCATCGGCATCGATATGGATGGAGATGGCATCAAAGACTCCTGGTGGGGCTACGACGAAGAGATTGAGCTGCATAAGAATATGTTTGAAGGCGGCTCCAGCGACGGGCTTTATCCCTCTCCGGATAAAATCGAGATCAAGCTCCAGATTCCCCCCCAAGAGCTTTGGGAAAAAGACCCCGCCGATGGCAGAGAAGATTGGCTGGTAATCCCCTGCTTTTTCAATCTCAGCGTTGTTTACCACGATACCAATAGCAGCTATATCGCCAGCGGAGTAGCCCGTTTTTACCTGGTACAGGAAGGCGGCAGATGGTATATCCGCATCTGGAGGGACGAATCGCTTTTATGAGCGGCAGAATCATGGCTTTGGACTATGGCGAAAAGCGCATTGGAATTGCCTTCAGCGACCCCATGCAGATTTTTGCCAAACCCTTTATCACCCTGCCCAATAGTGGTTTGGATGGCGTTTTAGCCGAAATAAGGAAGCTTTGCACGGAATACGTGGTAAGCGAAATCCTGGTAGGCGTACCTTATGCCATCGATGGCACAAACACCCCTAAGACCCTGGAAACTCTGGACTTTATCCAAAGCTTGCAAGATGCCCTCAGCCTGCCCATTACCAAATGGGACGAGCGCTATAGCTCGCAGGAAGCGGAAGCGGAGCTAAAAATGATGGGCAAAAGCTGGCAGGAAGCGCGGCAACTGGTAGATGCCATGGCTGCGGCAATAATCCTTAAGAACTATCTGGAAAATAAGCATTAAGACGAGCCACCTCCGGCTGATATATATAGGCAATACATGAAACTATTGGAACGCACTCCTTTTAGAGTAATAATCCTGATCATCATCTTTGGCAGCATTGGCGGAATTTGCCACCTGCTCTTAATGCTGCTAAGCCCTCGCGAAAGCACCGAACGCATTGTGCGCATTGAAAATGGAGATAGTGCCCGAAGCATTGGCAAAAAGCTGCAAGCTGCCTCCATCGTAAAGAGTGCCA
>JAQVIX010000014.1 GCA_028695495.1 Candidatus Cloacimonadota bacterium
CCCCATAATTAAAAACCGGATAAATACCAGAACCGGAGTTCCCCCTCATATCCCCTATATATATCATAATATTTGCCGATTTAATTTTATAACCTTCGGGAATGCTTGGCAATTCAAAGGAAAGATATCCAATGCTGGCAAAGTACACCATCCAGCCCCAATTGTAAACATCTCCAATATATGTCTCGCTTTCCTGCCAATTTGCATCTACTGTAGTGTAGTTATTTTGATAATAAATCGACCCGGTGAGCCGGTCTACTGCCAATAGCGAATCCACGATTTCATGTTTGGTGCTACCATTTTTAGCAGTAAATGAGTCTGCTACGGCAAATAAAAGGCTTGCAAATATCAGCAACGCCATAATACAAATCAATCTCGTTTTCATGGTTCCTGCCTTTGATATTTTAGCTTGGGTCTTAAGCTTTTGTGTAGATTCCTTTTCATTCTGGTATCATTATTCATCATGTTCTCTCCTCATATATTATTTATCTCAGATACAAGATTTTACTGCTTGCCTTGTAGTTACCTTTTTCCAGTACAACAAAATAGATACCGCCACTTAGCTGGTTTCCCTTGTCATCTTTTGCATCCCATTGGAAATCGTGATCGCCCGCAGTCTTGGCAGAAATATTGTGAGTTCTGATCCTTTGCCCCTTGATGTTATAGATAGTGAGCTTGCATTGCCCCGATTCAGGTAACTTAACTGTGATTGTGCTTTTGTCTGAAAATGGATTAGGATAGCTGGAAATGGCAAACTGGGCTTGAGGTATCGAAGGATCAGAATTGGATTCTCCGTCTGTAAGAGTATAAACAATTTTGGGAGATTGCGGTAACAGAGGATGACTATATGATTCATATACGACGTAATCTTCCCTGTTATCCCAATCGGAGAAGCCATCCAAATAGATACGATATTGGGTAAGCGACCTATTTGCAGCATAGTCCATCAAAAGGCATTCGGTAACATCATAAGTCACCCAAGTTGGTGGCATCAGGGTCTCATGAGTAAAGAAAGTATAAGAAGCATATACCGAATCTGGAATCACATCATTGGAGTTAAAAATACTACCATAATCAATGTGTTCTAATATCCCCGCTGGATTTACTACAGCATCCCCATAATTAAAAACCGGATAAATACCAGAACCGGAGTTCCCCCTCATATCCCCTATATATATCATAATATTTGCCGATTTAATTTTATAACCTTCGGGAATGCTTGGCAATTCAAAGGAAAGATAGCCAATGCTGGCAAAGTACACCATCCAGCCCCAACTGTAAACATCTCCAATATATGTAAGACCTTCCTGCCAATTTGCATCTACTGTAATGTAGTTATTTTGATAATAAATCGACCCGGTGAGCCGGTCAACTGCCAACAGCGAATCAACAATTTCATGCTTGGAACTACCATTTTTAGCATTAAATGGGTCTGCTCTGGCAAACAAAAGGCTTGCAAATATCAGCAACGCCATAATACAAATCAATCTCGTTTTCATGGCTACTGCCTTTGATCTTTTTGCTTGGGTCTTAAGCTTTTGTGTAGATTCCTTTTCATTCTGGTATCATTATTCATCATGTTATCTCCTCATATCTTATTCACAATTAATTAGCTTAGTCTTCTCAAGCACCTGTAAAGCTCTTGTTTTCAGCCATTCCTTCCGGTCGAGCTAAATGAAAGCTTTAGAACCTTAAGATTTCTAATCGTCGTGCATTATCACTATATTAAATGAATCCCATAATAAAGAGATTTTGGTCTTCATTTATAAAGTTACTATTATTTCGTGCTTGTCTCTGTGTCAAGAACTTTTTTTAGTCTTTTTGGGGCTTGCTCATCTTGAAATAAGTTGACTCTTTTTGTAATGGAATTAGCATTGTTTTAGGGGTATTCTTGAGGGTTTTCTCAGGCATTGCCAAAATAATGTGCCGGACTCATGCTATTTGAGATCACTAAGCGCGCTTGAGGCTATCCAGAAACGAAAAATAACAGAATAACAAGTAATATCCGGGCATTTATTATTGCGGCATTCATTAAGGCGGAATGCCCCTAAATGCCATATCTATCAGCTATTTAGAGCATGTCCACCGAGCAGAGAGGCTGTCCAGTAATGCCAAAACCAAACACGATATCAGGCAAAACGAGAATGTAGGGGCGCAGGGCGCCAAAGCCCGCTTTTAACAAAGCGTGCGCTAGCGCACACCGTAATAAATTGATATTGAGTACGTAATGATTAGCTGTTGCGTGTAAATTTCGGCTGGTTCAATGCCTTGAACCCCTACATATCAGGTGTGGACATTTCTTGATATTGTGTTGTTTGCGTATTTCTGGACATCTTCTCCGCTCGGCAGCCAAATATGTTAAGCTCCCATCTATTCTGAGCTTCTAAATCGATAAAAACTCTGATAATTATACATTTATCACTATACATTCTACCCTTTCCCGTCCCTTCCCCGTCCATTGTCCGTGCAAGCAACGGGTAAATAACAAGTTACGAGTGTATTCCCTGTCTCTGCTGATTTTACGGCTAAGAAGCACCAGATCCGCTTACCTGCCTGTCTTGCCATTGAAGGGTAAGATCACATTGGAAAACACATCGACCAAAGAGCAAGGCTGAGGCGCATTTATAGCAATATATCCTGCTCTGTATGCAAAACATTCAGTTCGCTATCTCATTAAAACAATGGATATTGCCAAGCTATTTCCCACGCAAATCAAGAATATATTAAACATTCCTCTTGACAAAAAAAGCCCCTTTATAGACACTGCTCTTACTTATTCATGTTGAGCAACGCTGGGGGCGTAGTTCAGTTTGGTTAGAACGTCTGCCTGTCACGCAGAAGGCCGCGAGTTCGAGTCTCGTCGCTCCCGCCATTTAAGGACGTCCTTCGTGGCGTCCTTTTTCTTTTGATACTATGAAAATGTTAAACTGGCTACTACTTAGATTCTACCAGCTCCTATGCGAGCTCGTATATTTTTGCGCATATCCGCTCTTATGGATATTTTTGAAAGGCAAGAACTATACAGAAGCGCTTAATGCCCGCAGCCAAACAGCGGATATCCTTATCCACGCCGCATCTTTGGGCGAAATAAATGCTTTGTGCGCCTTGATAAAACGCCTGCTTGCGGAGGGGCATAGTGTTGCGATAAATACCATTACGGTTACCGGCAAAAAACGTGCACAGGAGCTTTTTCCGCAGCTTCAGGTTCGCTTAGCTCCCTTTGATATTTTGCATCTCAAACAGCAATATCTAAAGCAACTTAAGCCTAAACTCATCCTCATTGCCGAAACCGAAATATGGCCAAATATGCTTTATGCTGCCCAAAATGCAGAGATTCCTGTTCTTTTTATAAATGCCCGCATCTCGGAAAAAAGCCTGAAAGCCTACCTGCCCATCAAGGGACTTTTAAGTATTGTATCCAATTCCGTAAAGGGAATCATGGCGCAAAGTCAAGCGGATGTCGGGCGTTTTTCCCGTATTTTCGATTTACCTATTAAGAACCTGGGAAACCTCAAATACGCCTTGGAACTGCCGATAATAGAAAGTGAAAAACAAAGAGCTGATCTGGGATATGCAAAAAATGATTTCATTCTGGTATGGGGTAGTTCCCGCCCCAAAGAAGAAGCGCTCTTGCTTAAGGTTTTGCCAGAATTGCAACGCAAGATTCCGGAGCTAAAGCTTATTATCGCACCGCGCCATCCCAAGCGCATTTGCGAAGTGAAAGAACTACTAAAAGACCTTAACTATCAGCTTTATAGCCAGCGTAAGGCAGGAGCAGCACCAGATATTCTCTTAATAGACGTCTTAGGGAGACTCAATGCAATCTATGCCATTTCCGATCTCAGCATTGTCGGCGGCAGTTTTGGCGATTTTGGTGGGCATAATCCGCTCGAACCAGCATTTTACCAAAAAGCGATTATCATGGGCGGGGACTACAGTTCATGTAAGGATTCCGTTCGTAGTCTCTTGCAACGCGAGGCTATTTTGATCTCAGGTTCAGATACGCTGGCAGGGGACATCATCAAACTGTATCTAAACCCCGCATTACGCCAGAAAATGGGGGAGAATGCTAAAAAGGTCTTGACGGAAAATGCCGCTGCGCTTTCGCTCCATTTGATGGAGATAGAAAAATGTATTTAGAACCATACGAAGCATTATATTATGAAAAGCTGGAACATAAAGAGCTTATCTGCCATTTATGTCCGCATAATTGCCAGCTCAAAGTGGGGCAGAGGGGCTTTTGCCGCAGTCGTAGCAATATCGACGGCACTCTGTTTGCTACAAATTACCGTAAATGCGTGGCGATTGCTGAGGATAATATCGAGAAAAAGCCTTTGTATCATTACTTTCCTGGTACGCAAATCCTATCTTTGGGACCCAATAGCTGCAACCTGCTCTGCAATTTTTGCCAGAATTACCGTATCTCCATCTTGGACGCTCCCACTAAGTTTTTAGATGAGTTTAGTCTCAATGAATTAGCATTGTTTTGTACGCCGCAGCATCCGCAGCTGGCTTTTACCTATAGCGAGCCGCTTACCTGGTATGAATATATCAAGGAAACTGCTGAGTTTAATCCCGAATTGGCGATAGTATTGGTTACAAATGCTTTCCTGAATATCGAGCCTTTTCAGGATTTACTGCCTTATATTTCTGCGCTAAATATCGATCTCAAAGCCATGAATAACGATTTTTATAAAGAGCAATGTAAGGGGAGATTAGCTCCGGTTTTGGATAATATCCGCTTCGCTTATGAAGCTGGCAAACATTTAGAGATTACTCTGCTACTCATTGAGGGTTTGAATAATGCCGATGCTGAAATATCTGCCCTGGCAGGATTTATCAGCGAGCTTAGCCCGGATATCCCGCTGCATATTTCTGCTTATCATCCCGCTTTTAGAATGAGCCTTCCCGCTACCAGTCAGGCGGCTATCGAACGCGCTATTAATATTGCCAAAGAACATTTGAATTTTGTGTATGGCGGAAACTTACGCACGCAAAACTATATGCAAACTTATTGCCCGGTTTGCGATGCGCTCGTTATAGAACGCAGCTATGAGGGCGGCAGAAGCTTTTTGGTGGATGATAATAAATGCCCAAAATGTGGACATACTATTTACGGGGTATTCGCTTAAAGCATGAAAAAGCGTATCTTTAGCCGCATCACCATTAGCGATGTACTTTTAATACTGTTTTGCATGCTGGCAGTTGTTTTTTCATATTCGCATTTTAAGCAGGATAAAAGTGATAGGAAACTCTATGTGTATAAAGATAATGAACTCATTGGCATATATGCGCTTAAACCGGATCGGGAGATTGAGATCGATAGTCATAATACCTTGGAACTCTCCGGTACTAAGGTGCGCATGCTATACGCCGATTGTCCGGATAAACGCTGCGTAAAGCTTGGTTATGTGCAGAATATGCCCATTATCTGTATGCCCAATAAGCTGTTGTGTGAGATTAAAACTCAGGAAGAACGCACGAAGTTCATCCTACACTAAGAGGCGCATAATGTACCGTTTTGCAATATATATATCGAATCATGGCTATGGACACGCCACGCGAATGGCTGCTCTGGCGCAGGCGTTAAATGATTTTGGTATAAATACCTTTATCTGTACCGATCGTCCGGATTTCCTCTTTCAAAATCTTGACCCCGAATGCTATACATATCGCAAATGCAGCCTGGATGGCGGGGTAAAACATCAGGAAAACTTAGTGGCGGATTTGGTAGCTACCAAAGAGATGCTGCTGGGGCTTTTCAGCCGGCGCGAAGATCTGGTGCATCAGGAAGCGATCTGGCTACGAAAAAACAAGATAGATTTGGTAATTGCGGATATTCCGTATTTCATCATCGAAGCGGCTGGCTATGCCCAAATCCCCGCTTTTGGAATCAGCAATTTCGATTGGGTTTTTATCTATGGTGAATTATTCAAAGATGATCCGGATTTAAAACTCATTATTAATACCATTTACGGGCTTTATCGCCGGCTGGATAAATGCTATTTACCGGCTTTGGGAACTGCCCTCAGCGTGCCGGGATTTCGCAATCCTGAAAGCTGTGGTATTTTAGTGCGGAGTTCACAGGCAGATACAAAGATTCTGCATAAAAACATCCTGCTCATTATGTTTGGTGGAGAGGGGGAGATGAGTGTGGATTTCCCGCAAATCTGCGCTGCCTGGGAAGGCGAAGTCCTTTCCATCAATAGTTCGGTGCAGGCGTCTAATCATCGTTTAATTCCACGTGATGCAGATTTTAGTGCGCTTATGCAACAGGCAAGCCTTGTGCTTTGCAAACCAGGATACAGCACCTTTGCGGAAATCCGCCAGGCAGGAGTGCCGGCATATTACATCCCGCGGCGAAACTATCCCGAAGAGCGGGTTTTAATCGAGGGTGTACAGGGCTACGCAAACTTAAGGGAGATTAGCAAACTGCCGGAGAATGAACAGGAATGGCGCGATTTATTTGCCAATAAACCGGAAAGGGGGAGTGGGGAAGAGGCGGCAAATGAACAGATTGCCGGGCTTATCCTGCGGGACTATTTGCAGCTTAAACACCCTAAAGCAAAGCTACTTAGCGTATTTGATATGGGGTCTAATAACCTAAATTACTGTATCTTTGATCAGGATAAAAGAAAGCTCTTACACCGGGTGTGGATCACCACTTCTTTGGCGCTGAATACCCGGGACAATCTGCTGAGTTTTAATCAATTGGATGATATTGCTGCCCTGCGTAAACTGCTGGTATCCGATGCGCAAATCCCTTCTGAAAAGCGGCTTTTGGCAACGGGTATCATGCGACGGGCGCTTAATGCGCCGGAGCTTTTGGATAAACTTTCTTCTGCCTGGAAGCTGGAAGCGAAGATTATCAGTAGTAAAGCCGAAATGCGTTATGCCTGGTATGCAGCATCTTCTCATTTGGCTAAAGGGCTTAAAGCCTTGGTAATCGATATCGGTGGAAGCAGTACAGAGCTGGTTTGGCGGGCGGAGACAGGCGCTTTTCACGGGCAATCCTGCGAGATCGGTTTGGTAAGCCTGGCGCAAAGCCAGGAGCCGCAGTGCCTTATGCAAGAAGCGGTGGAAAGCATTGCCGAACAGGGCTTTGAACGTATCATCACCGTGGGGCTTACCGCTACAATCTTAGCCAAAATAGCTACGGGTAAAACCTGGTGGGAATTGTGGAATCTGGGGGCGATGCTGCTAAGTATTCAGGAGCTTACTAAGCTGCGGGAAAGGCTTGGTAAAGAGGCTGAAGCAAATAAATCCGAAAGCAATCCGGCGGCTTTCCGGCTTTATACCATGCTTCTGGCAACAGACTTTTTAATACTAATACTGGACAGATTTGGCTCAAAAGAAATAATGGTTTCAAATGACGGAATATCGATTGGATATGCAAGATACAAAACGCGAAATAGATTGGCACGGCTTTAATATCATCGCCGGTCCCTGCTCCATCGAGAGCTACGAAAGCCTCTATGCCACTGCTTTGGAACTAAAGCAGATGGGTATCAGAATGCTGCGCGGCGGAGCATATAAATTGCGCACTTCCCTGCACTCCTTCCGGGGGCTGGGAGATGCCGGAGTATTGCATCTTTCCCAGGTGGCAAAAGAGCTTGATCTCATTAGTGTATCCGAATGCACCCAAGTAGATAAGGTAGAAGATATGTCCCGCCATTTAGATGTATTGGTGGTGGGAACCCGTAATATGCACAATTACCCGCTTTTGGAGGCTTTGGCGCAGGTGCCAAATCCGGTAATTCTCAAGCGCGGGATAGCCGCTACATATTCCGAATGGCAGGCTGCGGCAGAGTATCTATTGCAATATGGCAAGAAGGATCTAGTTCTCTGCGAACGCGGTATCCGCAGTTTTGAACGCGAAACCCGCTATACTCTGGATATATCTGCTCTTCCGGTAATGCAAAGGAAGTGTGGCTTGCCGGTTTATATCGATCCATCGCATGCTTCCGGAGATAGAGACTTAGTGCCGGCTTTGGCGTTAGCTGCTGTGGCGGCGGGAGCGAATGGACTCATGCTGGAAGCGGCTATTAACCCCTGTACCAGCATTTGCGATGCTTCCCAAACTATTTCTCTGGATACTTTGGGACACCTGCTCAAACAAATCCAGGCAGTGCGAACTGCTATATCTAAGGATGTTTAATTGAAATATTATATAGAAACTTATGGTTGCCAGATGAATGTATCCGATAGCGAGCTGGTGGCGTCCATTCTGAATACTGCAGGTCATGACGCTGCTGCGGATATCGACTCTGCCGATGTATTGCTCTTTAATACCTGCTCGGTGCGCGAACATGCCGAAGAGCGGGTTTTGGGGCGTATATCCAATGAAAAGCACCGCAAGAAAGCAAAACCAAAGTTCAAGATTGTGCTTTTGGGTTGCATGGCGCAGCGGATAGGGAAGAGGCTCCTGGAAACAGATACCGGCATCGACTATGTGGTGGGGGTGGATAATTACCGGCAATTGCCCTCTATCCTGGCGGGTGAGGCACACTATGCGCTGGATTTTGATACTAAGGAAGTGTATCGGGAATTGCAACCGGTACATAGTAATAAACACCTGGGCTTCGTTACTATCATGCGCGGTTGCAATAACTTCTGTAGCTATTGCATTGTGCCGTACGTGCGGGGACGCGAACGCAGCCGCCCTTATGAAGACATCCTGCAAGATATGCAAATCGCTATCGGGCAAGGTATTAAGGATATTACTCTACTCGGTCAAAACGTTAATTCCTATAACTATAATGGTTTAAGCTTCCCTGAATTGCTGCGGCGTTTGAACGATATCAAGGGTTATTACCGCCTGCGTTTCATAACCTCCCATCCCAAAGACCTCTCAGATGAGCTGATCAAGGTAATGCGGGATTGCGATAAAGTATGCGAACACATCCATTTGCCCCTGCAAAGCGGCGATCCGGAAATCCTTAAAAAGATGAACCGTGGCTACAGCTATCAGCATTATTTAGAACGCATTATTAGCTTGCGCCAGCAGGTTCCGGATATTGCCATTACTACAGATCTCATTGCCGGCTTCCCAGGCGAAAGCGAAGCGCAATTTGAAGCTACTTTAAACGCTATGCGTGAGATTGAGTATGATTATGCCTTTTGCTTCAAATATAGCGAGCGTAGCGGAACTCTGGCGGCGACATCCGCTGAACAGCTTCCGGAGTCCGTGCGTTTGGAAAGGTTGCAGCGTATGATAGATTTGCAACGCGAGATTACCTTAAAGAAGTTCCGCGCCGAGATTGGAAAGACAGTGGAAGTATTCGTGGAAGATTTTAGTAAGAAAAGTAAAGCGCAGGTGAGTGGCAAGACCCGCGATTTTAAGATTGCAGTTTTAAGCGGGGATGCGAGCCTGATCGGTAGCCTGCAATATGCCAAAGTATTGGATGCCACATCAGGCACCCTAATTTGTGAGTGAGGTGCAGGTGCATTATCTTAAGACATGTTATGTAAACTTGCCTGCAAAAGGCAAGCATTTGTGCCGCTTCGAGATACGCCTCTACCCTACCCCTAAGTTCTTGTTGGAGAATTAAATGAAAAGCATGACTGGATTTGGCAAATGCCATCAGATTAAAAATGATATAGAATGCGATATAGAAATAAAGAGTATCAACGGACGCTATCTGGATTTGAAGCTCTATTTACCCCGTGAGCTTAACTATTTTGAATATCAGATACGTAAGGTGCTTCCCACCTATATCCGGCGCGGAACCGTGGAATTACGCCTTAGTCTAAAGGATTTCCGGGAACCGCGTTTGGTGCTAAATAAAGGTAAACTATTGAAGTATTATGATATAGTTAAACAAGCGCAGGCGGAATTGGGCTTGGAATCTTGCATTGCGCTGGATTTTCTCTTGGCAGAGCCTGGGGTAATAGAAGCCAGCAACAACCTTATTGAAGATAAGATTCTGCAAGAAGTGCTGAATGAATGCCTGCATAATGCGCTTGATGAGACGGTTAAAACTATGGAACAAGAGGCAGAAGGCATTGCTGCTGAACTAAAAGAATCTATGAATAAGGTGACCAATGCCTTAAATGCTATTGTAAAAGAGATACCGCCTTTTAAGCAAAATCTCTATGAAACCATGCATATCAGAATAACCGAGATTATGCGGAAGTACAATGCAGAAAGCCTGGAACAGCGCCTAATGCAAGAGCTTGCCCTCTATGTAGATAGATACGATATACAAGAAGAAATAACCCGTTTGCACTCGCATATTAAATACTTCTGGCAATGCTTGGAAGAAGATAAAGAGGATATGGGTAAAACCCTTAATTTCATCACCCAGGAAATGCAGCGCGAAGCCAATACATTAGGCTCGAAATTCTCTACTGCCAATACTTTCAAAGATATCCTGATCATCAAAGAAGAGATCGAGAAATGCCGGGAGATAGTACAAAATGTCTCGTGAACCTATCTTAAGCTGGAAATCCTGGCCCTTTGCCGAGCGCGTGTATCACTCCATCTTTTTGGTGCTGTTTCTTTGCATGCTCTCAGTTATCCTCTTTAAAATCACCATTGTAGAGTGGAATATGCCGCTCTTTTACTTTGGTGGTTTGACCTTGGTATTTGGCAACCTTCTCCCCTATTTCATTCAAACTGAATATGAACTCTTTGATAATGAGATAGTTATCCATTATGCTTTTATCAAAGTAAAACGTCCTTACTCCCAGTTTGGCTGCTTTTACCGAGATAAACTGGGTGTAATGCTTTCTACATTCAGGGTACCCCGGCGTTTAGACCCCTTCCGGGGACAGAGCTTGCGCTTTAGTAAAACGCAGGAAGAAGTGCCTAAACTCATAGAAATATTAGGGGATAAAATTGGCAAAGAATACTAATAAAGCCACGGATAGCAATAAGTTAAATAACGCTATCTTAAGTGCATTGGATACCAATAAGGTTAAGGGACTATCATACAACGAGATATGCTCTATATTGGGTATTACTGGGAAAGATAAGTTCCAAACCAGTAAAGCGCTCTCTCAATTATGTTTAGAGGGAGAGATTGTAAAAGAAGGGCGTAATTATATCCGAAAGAGAATGCCAAAGCCCAAAGCCGAAGCCAAAAAGCCGGTAAAAAGTGCGGCAAACAGCAATACACCCGAAGGCATCTTCGATGCTACTCCCCTCTCACGCAATATGTCTTTCGCCTTTATCCGTACACCCGAAAAGGATTACTTTGTAGATGCCGAAGATACTCTAAACGCCTTTCACCGAGATAAAGTAAGCTTTACGATTACCGACCATCGTGAAGGTAAAGAGCGCGCTAAAGTGAGCAAAATCCTGGAGCGTGCCAATCCTTATATTGCCGGAGAGATAAGTAAAACCGGAGATCGCTATATCTTCTTGCCTTCCAATCCCAAACTCTATACCTGGTTTGAGGTTACGGATTTAGCTGCTGCTAAACCCAAAGAAAAGCTAATCTTGGAGGTTTCGGATTGGGGGCAGCCCGCTTTTTCCAAAAGGCCATCCGGCAAGATCGTCGAAGTCTTAGGACCTTCAGGCGATCCGCAGGCAGAGATGATGGCACTGATACGCGAGTATAACTTGCCCTTGGAGTTTCCGGATGAGGTTTTGGCAGAATTGGAGCCTCTCTCCCCCACTCCACCGCCAGAGGAAATTGCTTGCCGCAAGGATTTACGCGCTTTATTTACCTTTACTATCGATCCCATCTCGGCTAAGGATTTTGACGATGCTATTTCGATTAAGGTCAATAGCCAGGGCTTTGAGCTTTGGGTGCATATTGCGGACCTGGCGCACTATGTACCGCTAAAGAGTAAATGCTTTGCCGAAGCCGTAAAGCGCGGAAACAGCTTTTATTTCCCCAAATTAGTCATCCCTATGTTGCCGCAAAAGCTTTCTAACCAAATCTGTAGCTTGCGTCCTGATGAGGATAAACTCTGCTTAAGCCTTTATACACAGTTTGATACCCAGGGGCAGATACTTAGGCAAAAACTCTATGAAAGCGTAATCCGCTCCAATATCCGCCTGGCTTATGAAGAAGTAGATGAGTATTTTGAGGGCAAAGCTAAGGGTATCTCTACCGAATTAGCCGAAGCTTTGAACCAGGCGCGCTTGCTTTCGCGCTTGCTCACGGCAAAACGCAAGGCTGCCGGCTATATTTTCTTCGACTTGCCAGAAATAGAATACATTTACGATGAGGAGGGGTTTGTTCACCGCCTGGATTTATCCCTCGAAACCGAAAGCCATAAATTGATTGAGAACTTCATGTTAGTGGCAAATGAGTATTTAGCCAACGCCTTATCCAAGAAAGCGCCTGCTTCCATGTACCGCATTCATGAGGAGCCAGAGCAGCGTAAACTTGATAGGCTCATAGATTTACTAAGCTTCTATGGCATTGGCTATATCCCCAAAGCAAATCTCAATCTCAGCATTCAGGCGCTGCTCAGCAGCCTGCCCAGCCCGGATTATCATAAGGTATTTGACCGCTTGATCCTACGCAGCATGAAAAAGGCAAAGTATTCCGTAAGGCATATCCCCCACTTCGGTTTGGCTCTTAATGATTACACCCATTTTACCAGTCCCATCCGCCGTTTATGCGATCTCAGTATCCACCATTTAGCCAAAATCCATCTGCTAAAATCCAGTAAAGAGAGCATAAGCAGCCAACAGCTATTACGTTGGTCAGCAGTAGCTTCCGAGCAAGAACTTAATGCAGATTCTGCAGAGCGGGATATAGAACGATTGTTTAGTCGTATTTACATGAAGAATAAAGTAGCTGAAAGCTTCACCGGCATGATTATTTCCACCACCGCGCGGGGCTTGATTGTTCGCTTAAACGAAATACCCATCTCCGCTGTTCTGCTGAAAGAGCAATTTCCTTCTGGCAGATGGGACTATCGGGAAAGCGAAATGCGCTATGTAAATAACGCCAGCGGCAGCTCTTTGATGCTGATGGATACCCTGAAAGTAAAGGTGCGGGATATCCGGGATGATATTTATCTGGAATTGGAAGAGGAGCCGGATGCTCATACTCCTTACAGAGCCATCCGCAAGCCAGCGGAAATCCGTAAATCAAGAAATAAGGTTGACGGTAAAAGCCGTTCCAAAAAACTTGCCAGTAAAGCACAGAAAAAAGGCAGAAAACGATGAAAAAAGCAATAGGTATATTCGATTCCGGGGTGGGCGGTCTTACGGTTTACAAGGCGATCCGCCAGGCTTTTCCCGCCGAAGACCTCATCTATTTTGGCGATACGGCGCGGGTGCCTTACGGTCCCAAATCCCGCCGCACGATTATCGACTATTCGGTACAAAATGCCCGCTTTTTGATTCAGCAGAGGGTAAAGACCATCGTGGTAGCCTGCAACACCTCTTCTGCCCTGGCTTTGGATGCGCTTCATAGCCTTACGCCGCTGCCCATTATCGGGGTAATCGCCCCTGGTAGTGAAACTGCCGTTAAAAACACCCGCAATGGCAAAATCGGGGTAATCGGCACCGAAGCTACCGTGCGCAGTGCCGCGTACGATGAAGCAATCAAACTCCTGATGCCGGAAGCAAAGGTATATTCCAAAGCCTGCCCGCTTTTTGTGCCCATTGTGGAAGAAGGCTGGCAAGACCATCCCATTGCCTTCGAGATTGCCAAAACCTATCTGCAGGAGCTTATGGATAAGGGGATCGATACCCTGGTATTGGGCTGTACGCACTATCCGCTTTTGAGCCAAACCATATCCCAGGTTTTGGGAGATGAAGTAAAGCTTGTAGATAGCGCCGAGGCAATTGCCCTGCACTTGGGTGAAATACTGGAGCAACCCGAAAGCACAAAGCCTGGTGCCGATCACTTTTATGTAAGCGATAGTGAAGAGAAGTTTAGCGCTCTTGCCTTGCGCATCCTACAGCGAGATATACAAAACTTAAAACGTGTAAAGCTTTATGAAAGCTGGTTTATAGATTAAATAATAATAAGATATAAAAGAGGAACAACATGAAACCCATTATTTTAACCGCAGCTATTACCGGTGCCGAAACCACCCGTAAAGATCAGCCCAATCTACCCATTACCCCCCAGGAGCAGGCAGCCGAAGCCAAAGCTTGTTTTGAAGCTGGAGCCCGCGTAATCCACCTGCACGTTCGTGAAGACGATGGCAGCCCCACCCAGCGTATGGAGCGCTTCAAAGAGTCCATCGAAGCTATCCGCACCGCTGTACCGGAAGTAATCATCCAGATAAGCACCGGTGGAGCCGTGGGCGAAGCCTTTGAAAAGCGTTTGGCACCCCTGGCGCTAAAGCCGGATATGGGCACGCTCAATGCCGGCACCCTAAACTTTGGCGACGATATCTTTATCAATCATCCAAACGACATCGTGCGCCTGGCAGAAGCCTTCAAGGAATACGGCGTGGTGCCGGAAGTGGAAGTATATGAAAGCGGTATGATCGACGTGGTAGCCCGGTTGGTGAAAAAGGGCGTGATTACCCATACCCCGCTGCATATTCAGTTTGTATTGGGCGTTCCCGGCGGCATGAGCGGCAAGCCCAAAAACCTGCTTTATATGGCAGAGCATTTGAAAGAAGAAATCCCAACAGCTACCTGGGCGGTTGCCGGAATTGGCAGATGGCATATCCCCACCTCGCTGGTGGCAATGATCGCCGGCGGACACGTGCGCTGTGGCTTTGAAGATAACATCTATTACCACAAAGGCGTTGTGGCAGATTCCAATGCGCAATTGGTAGCCCGCTTGGCTCGTATTGCCACAGAAATTGGCCGCCCCATCGCCACCCCGGAGCAAGCCCGCGATATCCTCGCTTTACCCGCAAAATAAGGGCAACACTATGCATCTTAGCGAAAATGCCCTGGTTGTGCTGGAAAAGCGCTATTTCATGAAGGATGAAGCAGGCAATAGCATCGAGGATTGGGATGCCCTTATTCATCGTGTAGCAGAGAACATTAGTGCTGGCGATGAAGCGGAATACCAGAAGTTCTACAGGCTTTTGGATAGCGGCTATTTCCTGCCCAATTCGCCTACCTTGATGAATGCCGGCGGGGATTTGCAGCAGCTTTCTGCCTGCTTTGTGCTCCCCATCGAAGATAGCATGGAAAGCATCTTTGAAAGCATCAAAAATGCCGCACTCATCCATAAAAGCGGTGGCGGTACCGGCTTCTCGTTCAGCCGTTTGCGTGAGGCAAATAGCCGCGTGCGCTCTACCAATGGCGTATCCAGCGGGCCCATCTCCTTTCTCAAGGTCTTCAATGCCGCTACCGACGCCGTAAAACAAGGCGGAACCCGCCGCGGCGCCAATATGGCGATATTGAACGTGGATCACCCTCAGATTCTGGATTTTATTACCAGTAAAAAGGACACTAATGAGCTTACCAATTTTAACCTGAGCGTGGGGCTTACCGAGCGCTTTATGCAAGCTGTGGCAGAAGATACGGATTATGACTTGATCTCGCCCTACAATCAGCAGGTAGTGGATAAACTCAATGCGCGCCAGGTCTTTGAACTGATCGTGGAGATGGCGCATCATAGCGGCGAGCCTGGCATCATCTTTTTGGATAGGATCAATGACGCCAATCCCACTCCGCTTTTGGGCGATATTGAATCCACAAACCCCTGTGGCGAGCAGCCCCTTTTGCCAAATGAAGCTTGCAACTTAGGCTCCATCAATCTTGCCGCCATGGTGGATGATAATGCAGTAAATTGGCAGCTTCTGAACGAAGTGGTGCGCGATAGTATAGACTTTTTGGATGCGGTAATAGACCAATCCCGCTATCCCCTGCCGCAGATTGATGAGATGGCAAAAAGCAACCGCAAGATAGGTTTAGGCGTTATGGGCTGGGCAGATATGCTATACCAGCTAAAGATTCCTTACGCCAGTTTTGATGCGGTGGATTTAGCCGCTCAGGTAATGGAAACCATCGATTACGAAGCCAAAAAGCGCAGTATGGAATTAGCCGAGATAAAAGGCAGTTTCCCGAACTTCAAAGGCAGTATATACGATACCGGCGAACTTAAGCGGGATACCAAACACTGCGATTGGGATGCCCTCATCAAGCAGATTCAGCAAAAAGGCATACGCAACGCCACCGTTACCACCATTGCCCCCACTGGCACCATATCCATGATAGCCGATACCTCCAGTGGGATAGAACCGCAATTCTCACTGGTGTATGTAAAAAACGTAATGGATGGCGAGAAATTGCTTTACGTAAATAAATGGTTTGAAGCAGCGCTGGAAGAATGGGGAATGCTTACCCACGAGCTTTTGGAAGAGCTAAGCAACAATGGCAGCATCAGCCACTTTACCGAGATGCCGGAAGAGCTTGTGGCGGTGTATCAGACAGCGCATGACATCAGCCCCGAATGGCATATCCGCATGCAGGCGGCTTTCCAGAAATATACGGATAATGCGGTGAGCAAAACGATTAACTTCCAAAACAGCGCCAGCGTTGAAGACATCTATATGGCGTATGAACTTGCCTATCAGCTTGGCTGCAAAGGTTTAACGGTATATCGTGATGGCAGCCGCCAAAATCAGGTGCTCTCAGTGGGTAAAAGCACGGAAACTGCTTCCGAAGCCAGCCCCGCAAAGAAGGTAGCACCGCGGCAGAGACCAGAGGTTACTGCCGGCACCACCCAACGCCTGGAAACCGGTTGCGGACACATGTATGTAACGATAAATACCGATAACATTGGCGCTTGCGAAGTATTTGTAACCATGGGTAAAGTAGGCGGTTGTGCCTCTGCGCAGTTGGAAGCTATTGCCCGGCTTTCCTCTTTGGCAATGCGCTCCCGCATCAAGATAGAATCCATTATCCGCCAACTCAAAGGCATCCGCTGCCAATCCCCCATGTGGCACAAAGGCAAGATGATTACCTCTTGTGGCGATGCCGTGGGTCAGGCTTTGGAGCAATTCCTCAGCATGCAGAGCGGACAGGAGATTAAGAGCCTGAAAATACAGGCAGCAGCGCCGGAAGATAACCCAGAACCCGAAAGCGGCAACCGCAGCTTTATCGCCCTCTGTCCAGATTGCGGCAGCAGCATCGAACACCTTGAAGGTTGCCTCAAATGCCCCGCTTGCGGCTGGTCTAAATGCTAAAGGAATATGAACAATATGCGTTGTAATAAATGTAATGCCCCGCTTGCCGTGCACGATATCTGGTGCATGGCATGCGGAACTCAAAGCCCGGTGGTAAAGAACGAGCTTTCAGCACTCGCCAGTTTGCAACAAAGCTACCGGACGCTAAAAGGTAAATGGACAGAATATGTGCCCGCTGCCAGTATCGCTATCATCCTGGGCGTAGTGCCCATTGTGGCGATATTCTTCATCCTGCACTTTGTTTTAAGCCTTGAAAGCAGTAATGATATCACCCATTTGCTAAACCTGATTGTAAAGAATATAGTGTATGCTATCTTTTTGCCAATGCTTTTACTGCCATTTAGCAAGATAAGCACAAACAAAGACTACGCGCTAAAGCTGGATGGATTTGCTGCCTATTTCAAGCCTTATGGCAGATACCTTCTGTTTACTTTGATCAATGCCTTCTTTCTGGTGCTCTTTAACGTGGTGTGTTTTGGCTTGCCCGGCTTTGCCAGCGATCCCATCCTGCGTTTGGTATGGTTGGTGCTTATCAACTATTGGCTGGCGATAATCCTACCTGCTGTGGTGATTATGGAATACAAACAAGTATCCCCGCTTAAGGCCATCGGGCTTAGCTATCGGCATTTGGGCGATCTGCGCTGGAATATCTATCTTTTGGCACTCGTTTTGACGGTATTAAACCTTGTTGCGTTTACTCTTGCCATCTTCCCGCTGCTTTTCAGCCTGCCGCTTAGCTATTTTGCCATTCGCGATTATACCCACAAACTGATTGAATACGAACTTCTGGATTACAGGATTAAATAATGAGCAAAAAAGAGATTGTCTCTTTAATCATTCTGGTGCTGGTAATAGGCTATGGCGCATACAAATACATCACCAGAGAATATAGCGATACCCAAAGCCGTTACCTCTTGGACGCCATTGTAGAGATTTCCGGCTCCTCAGCAAATAAGAACCTCAGCGCCCGTATTGCCAATATCTTTGAATTGATTGCCGAATTTGAAAAGAACTACAACGAGTTCGCTGAAGATAGCTACATCTCAAGAATCAACAATTCAGATGAAGAAGAGTTTGATATGCAGCCCGAACTCTATGACATGCTGGTAATTGCAGATTCGCTTTATAAACTTACTGATGGCGCTTTTGATATTACCATCAAGCCTGTATGGGAGCTCTGGGATTTCCAAAGCGAGAATCCAGAATTGCCAGACGCCAAGCTCATCCAGGAAAAGCTGCAATTTGTAGGCTTTGATAAGCTGAAATATGATCAGGAAAAGCTCTACAAACCCAAAGGAATGCAGCTAAGCCTGGGCGCCATTGCCAAAGGCTATATCTTTGAAAAAGCGCAGAAACAGATGCAGGATAAGGGTTTTACCCGCGGCTATGTGGATTCCCGCAGCTCGATCACCCTCTTTGGCGACAAAGTTCCGCCCATCATCTACATTACCCATCCCCGCAAGCCAGACGCCACTATCGCCCATTTCCGTTTGCAAAACTTAGCAGTAAGCACCAGCGGCGATTATCAGCAATATTTCGAGCTGGAAGGCAAGCGCTATCACCATATTATCAATGCCCATACTGGTTACCCGGTGGAAGCGGTATATTCTGTTACCTTTATCTGCGATTCCCCCGCCTGGGCAGATGGGCTTTCCACTGCTCTATTCCTGATGCCGCCGGAGCAAGCCATGGACTACGTAGCAGCAGATCCCAATATAAACTGCGTAATCTACTATGAAGCGGAAGGCGAGATCAAATCCCTCAAATCCGCCGGCATGCAAGCACTTGAGCTAAAAGAAGAACTATGAGTATCCCAGATTTACAAAGCGAAAAAGATAGCCGCAATATCGCCATCGACAAAGTGGGCGTAAAAGGTTTGCACTACCCCATTTTGGTAGAAGACCGCATCCAGGGTACACAGCACAGTGTGGGCGAGCTTGATATCTATGTAGAGCTTCCGCATCACCTGCGCGGCACCCACATGAGCCGCTTTATCGAGATTTTGCACCATTACCATACCGAGGCATTGATCGGCAGTTTGGAGGATTTCCTCAAAGAACTAAAGCAATCTCTCAAAGCCGAAGCAGCTTATATCGATATCAATTTCCCATACTTTATCAAAAAGCAAGCGCCAGTTTCCGGTATTGAATCCATCATGGCTTACGATGCCAGTTTTTCCGCCTCTCTCAAAGAAGACTACGAATTGCAAATAGGCGTAAAAGTGCCCGTTACCACGCTTTGCCCCTGTTCCAAAGAGATCTCGGAATATGGCGCACACAACCAGCGCAGTTTTATCTTCATCCGGATAAGCTACGAAGGCTTTGTATGGCTGGAAGAGCTTATCGATATTGCCGAAAGCGTTGCCTCTTGCGAGGTCTATTCTCTGCTCAAACGCGTTGATGAAAAATACGTAACCGAAAAGGCATATAACAACCCCAAATTCGTGGAAGATATCGTTCGCGAAATCACCCTTATCCTGGAAGCGGATAATCGCATCAAGAGCTTCTATGTGGAATCCGAAAACGCTGAATCCATTCATTTGCATAATGCTTATGCCATGATCTCGCGCCCCCATAGATGAACTATTCCCAGATTAGCCAGATCCGGGTGGATGAAAAACGCTTGCCCAATGGCATGCAGATTTACGGCCATCGGGATTCTGCCAACCCCATCATCTGCCTACAGCTTTATATCCAAAGCGGTTCCGCGATAGAAGCGGCAGCCGAATATGGCTATGCTCACTATCTGGAGCATTTGGTTTTTAAAGCCACCCAGGAATATCCGGATAACCAGATTAGCGAGATTGCCGGCAGTTTGGGGCTTGCGCTAAATGCCTTTACGGATTTTGATACCAGCTGCTTCTATATAATGCTGCCCAAAGAAAGGCTAAGAGAAGCGCTTAAAATACTCTCGCAAATGGCGATCCACGCATCTTTTAGCGAAGAAGACGTGGAAACCGAACGGGACATCATCATCGAGGAAATCTATCAGTACAAAAGCGATCCGGAAATGAACTTTATTGAAGCGATTCAGGAGAGCTATTTCCCGAAAAGCCCTCTCTCACACCCCGTTTTGGGCAATGAAAAAAGCCTGAAACAGGCAACTCATAATAAACTAAAAGCTTTCTACAAAAAGCATTACAGACCGGATAATGCCTTTATAATAGCTTCCGGAGATTTTGAGCCAAAAGAACTGCAAGAGCTACTTGAGCAATACTTTGGCAAATGGCAGCCCCGGCGGATAGCTGCTGAAACAAAGCAATTACATACATATCCAAATAGCTTTAGAATAAACAAATACGAAAAGAATGGCTCGAAACTAATTGCTATTGCCCTGCCAGAATTGAACGAACTACATCCGGATAGCGAAGCCCTGCATGCAGCGATCCGCTATTTGGCGATAGGTAAAGCTTCGCTCTTGCACAAGGAGCTGGTGGAAGAGCGCAAACTCTGTTCTTTTGTAAAGGTAAGTTCCATTAGCGGACAGCTTTCTGGCATCAGCGTAATTCTCATGGCGCCCACCCAGGCGCGGTATGGCGCCAAGATATTGGATATCTTTTTCAAGCATTATCAGACGCTTCTAAATAGTGGCGTGCCTTCCTCTGCCCTAAAATTGGTAAAAAAGGACATGATCCACAGTTGGCTATATAGCTTTGATGGTGTGGAACACAAAGCCAATCTGATTGCTGTGGAAGTATTTAATAAAGACCTTAGCCGCATTTACCGCTACAAAGATATTGTAGAACAAACGGATAACAGCGCCATCATAAATGCCCTCAGAAAGCATTGGAACCAAAAGTATTTGGCATTGTATTACCAAGGCTTAAACGGCCTAAATTACCAAGCTCCAGAGCTGGCGATAGAGGGCAGCCTTCCCTCTCCCCTACCTGAGACCGAAAGCGATCTCCCATACCCCAGCCCTCACAGCCCTGCAATAGCGGATAATAACTGCAAACAGGAATACTATCTCTTCCGCTTGCCCGGCGGGATGAAGGTAATCTACAATCACATCCCGCGTCGCCCAATCAGCGGATTTGCGCTGGCGAGTTCGCTCTCGCAATTAAACGAAAAGATCGCCGGGCAAAACTACTTTACATCTTCCCTTTTGCTGTATGGCACCGAAAGGCACAGCCATCAGGTATTGATGGAGATTTCGCGCAGCAAAGGCTTCAATATTCGCGTGCAACACCATTTGGATAGTACCATCTTTCGCGGTAAATGCCAAAATGCCGATCTCCCTGAAGCCTTGGGCATTTTGCAGGAAATCCTTACTCAGCCTGTGTTTAACGCCAAATATTTCCGCATGCTCAAAAGCGCCAGTTTGGATAGCATCCAGCGCGAAAAAGAACACCCTGCCTCTTATGCCTATTACCGTTGGTTTGACCTGCTCTTTGGCAAACGCAATAACCTGATTAGAGCCACCGGCTATCCGGATGAAATCAAGCAACTAAGCTTGGAGTGTTGCGTCCAATGGCATTCTCTGTGGCATTTAGGGCGAGATTTTTCCTTAAGCATCGTGGGTTCTTATGACCCGTTGCAGATTAAGGAGCTTTGCGAAGCTCTTTTTTCCTGTAATGAAACCCAGATACCCGCCCCTTCAGAAACGCTCTCTTTCGCAGCGCAAACGCTGAAGTATCAGCGCCAATACAAGCATAAAGAGCAAAGCATTATCCATATTGGCGGCTTTGCCAGCCCTGCCGAAAATAGACAGGAAAATACCTCCTTCCACATCTTAGCTCAGGTTTTGGGCGGCGATCTCAGCTCCCGTTTTTACAGCATTCTGCGCGAGAAATACGGTTTTGCCTATCAAACCGGCTTCGATTTCTCATCCATCGATAAACTCGGCTTTTGGTATGCTTACGCCTTTTGTGATCCGGCAGATTACCAAGCTTGCCTAAAGTGCAGCCAAGCCATCTTGCAAGATGTATATACAGATGGCATTAGCGCCACAGAGCTGAGCAATGCGCAGAATTATCTGATTGCTCTTAACCGCTTTGATTCCGAGAGCACTTCCTTCCGCGCGGCATCGATAGCGAGCCTTTTGGCGCTGGGCTATGAGCTTGATTATTACCTTTCCCGCGAAGCGCGAATCCGTCAAATCCGCCTTGATGACCTTCAAGAGATAGCCCATAAATACCTGGGCAAAGATAATCAATATACTCATATAATGGTATAAGTTATGTATTCACTCGGCATAGATATCGGTTCCCGCAATACCAAAATAGTTATCTGGGATACCCAAAACAAGGAAATCGCCCTTGAAGGCTATAGAAGCACCGAGGTAAAGGTGATTCAAGCGGTGGAAAAGCTCCTGGAAGCAGCCGCACAAAGCCTTGACCTCAGCCGTATTAGCCGCTCCTGCGCCACCGGCTATGGCAGAAAGCTATACCGCGCTGCGGATAAGGTGTTAAGCGAAATCACCTGCCACGCAGCAGGCTGCCATCAGCTTTTTCCGGATTGCCGTACTATTGTAGATATTGGCGGGCAGGATTCCAAGATCATCGTTTTGGAAGCTGGCGGTGCCGTGAAGGATTTTGTAATGAACGACAAATGTGCGGCGGGTACCGGACGCTTTTTGGAGATGACTGCGCTGAAACTGGATTGCGAATTGGAAGAGCTTTCCCTGCTTGCTGCAAACGCAACACAGAAGCTAAACCTAAACTCTACCTGCGTGGTTTTTGCCGAATCCGAAATCATTGGTCTTTTGGCAGAAGCTAATCCGGCGGAAGACATTGCCAAAGCGGTATTTGAAAGCATCGCCAAACGCATCTATGCCCAGATGGCAGGTTTGGAGATAATGCCTCCAGCCGTCTTTACCGGCGGAGTAGCCAAAAGCCCCGAACTTAAGAAATACCTCGCACAGCTAATGCAAATAGAATTGGCAGTACCCTTTGAACCAGAGATTACCGGTGCCCTGGGAGCGGCGATCCTGGCATGATAAAGCACGATTTTCACATCCATACCGAGTTTAGCTACGATAGCCGCATCAAAGGCAAAGAATTGCTACAGCGCGCTATTGAATTGGGTTATCAGGAGATAGCCATTACCGAACACCTGGATTTATTGCCGCAGGAAGTAAAGCTCTATGGATTGCCCTCTTTGCGCAAATATAACGCTTATATCGATGCCTTGCGCCTGGAATTTCAGGAGATTACACTGCACAAAGGCATTGAATTAGGTGATTATCACCACGTAAAAGAATATGCCGATACCATCATCCAAGGCTATGATCTCTACCCAATATTAGGCTCGGTGCATTTTTTAAGCGACCAGATAAACGTAGCCATACCCATGCCCTGCGAGCTAAATCCGGCACAAGTAAGGGATTATTACGAGCAGAATCTGGAGCTGGTAAGCACTTGCAATATAGACGTTCTGGCACATTTGGGGGTTTTTAAACGCTATTACAATACCCCGCCGGATGAACGGGAACATGAGTCCCTCATCCGCGAGATTTTTCGGGTTATGATACAAAAGGGGATTGCCCTGGAAATCAATTTCAGTTCGTTATATAAACCCTATCAGCGCTGTTTGCCAGAACCTTATTATCTGGAGCTTTTTCAAAAAATGGGCGGCACAAAGATTGTTTACGGCAGTGATGCGCATAGAATTGAAAACTTTGGGATTACTCTGCAAAAATGGCACATACAATAACCAATTTATGCTTCCACAAATTGGTGGCAAAGAATTGATAAAAAAAGGCTCACTTTCAAATAAAGTGGGTAATCCATTTACCATCCTGAAATGCCGAGGCTGTCCAGTAATACACAAACAATACAACAACAAGAAGTGTCCACACCTGAAATGTGGGGGTTCAATGCCTTGAACCCGCCGATATCTACACGCAACAGCTAATCATTACAGACTCAGTATCAATTTATTACGGTGTGCGCTGCGCGCACGCTTTGTTAAAAGCGGGCATTGGCGCCCCTGAGGACTGCACTATGAAAAGCTATTTATACTTGAATACCGGAACCCATATTTCGATAATGGAATCGGGGTTATCTGGAGCATAATCCTTGCCATATACTTCAAACATCTCATAACCAGTAGGCTTCATACCAGAGCTAAAAATCCATTTACCAAAAATATAGCCATAAGTTTCGCCCAAAGTTTGAGCTAAACCCTTGTGTTCAAAGATAGCAAAATTGCCGCCAGGAGTTTCGCGCAAAATCATACCCTTGGGAATCTGCGTGGCGTCTGATACTGCCATGCCCACAAGATAATTAGAGCCTTCCATGGTTTTGGCATCAAAATCTTTGCCAGGAAAGGATAAGCCATAGATATCATCGCTTACCCGATTTTCAATCTCACTCATTCTTGCCACAAAATCTGTAAAAAGCTGAGCATAGTTTTCGCTATCGCTGCTGCTCATAATATCCAAGCCCATAATTTTGAAAGGCTTACGCTCTTCATACCTAACTTTGATACCGCTTTCTGCATTACCATACAAGCTTGTGCTAAGATAAAGCATTAAAAAAGCTAAGGCTAAGAGAAATAGTTGATTCTTCATGTTGGTATCCTCATATTATTAATATCAGACACCAGCTTCAAGACCAAATGAAAATTGTCAAGCATTTTCGTTAAAATATTAAAAATAAAAACGCATAGATGTTGACATTTTTCTACTATCGAGATCACTCAAAACTGCAAATCACTGATTGTGAACTGTTTTTTCGTTGTGAAACTCCTGCCACCCGATTATATTGTGCCCAAAGGAGATATAAATGTCGGATTCATATACGCATATTTATGTACATTAGGTAGCCCAGGGTGTTCGCCTCACAAAATGAGCTTGCGAGTTTTTGGCAAGATAAACCCTGGGTAATTGATGCGTTCTTACCTAATCAAGTTTGAACAAGAACCTCTTTGTATCCATATATTTAGCTTATGTTTACACTCCTTCCCCGTGGGTTCCCCGTCCATCCAATGGGGAACTAACGGGATAATAACGAGTTACGAAGGAATTAGTATTCATCATAAAAGCTTCACTTTTTATGGTTTTTGCTTGACAGGATAAATATCTTTTCAAAAGCTGGCTTAAACTTATAACCATATTCCAAGTGAGAACTCAAGGAGACAAGATGCAGTTTTTAATCGACTTACAAAACCCGAAATCGCAATTAGCGATGGCTCTTAATTCGCTTTACGATGGAGTTTACGTAGTAAATCCCCAGCGCCAGATTCTGTTTTGGAATAAAGCTGCGGAAGAAATGACCGGCTACAGCGCACAAGAAGTAATTGGTAAAAGCTGCAAAGATGATATCCTGAACCACATCGATGAAAATGGCGTTCTCCTCTGCCGTTCCTACTGCCCCATCGTAAAAAGCTTTTCCTGCAATTGCAGCAGCAGCGCCAAAGTATATCCCAAAACCAAGGCAGGCAAACGCTTCCCCGTGGAAACTCATATCTCGCTGGTGTATGATAATGAAGGTCAGGCAGTAGCAGCCATCGAGGTTTTTCGCGATATTAGCCATCAGGAAGATTACCGCATTATGCAGGAAAAGTTCAATAGCATCATCCGCAAATATGTTTCATCCACTACCTACAGCAATGTATTAGACCGCGTTCAGGGTGATAACACCGGCGCCAAGCCCCGTATATTGGATTTAAGCATCCTGTATCTGGATGTGGTGAATTTCACAGGCTTTTCCGAAAAGAACAGTCCCCAGGCGGTGGTAAAGCTGCTAAACGATCTTTTTGGCATTTGCGATGTAATTACCCGTGAATGCTATGGCGATATCGATAAGTTTATCGGTGATGCCATCATGGCTACCTTCAACGATGCAAATGATGCCATTCGTAGCGCCGAAAAAATCTTGCAAACCGGTATCCCGGAACTCAATAAACAGCGCATTGAACACGGGGAAATGCCGCTCAGCATCCGCATTGGCATCAATAGTGGATTGGTATTGCAGGGGGATATCGGTACCATCGACCGCAAAGACCTCACTGTAATAGGAGATGCCGTAAATACTGCTGCACGTGTGGAAAAAGTAGCCCCTTCGGATAAGCTATTGATCTCTGAAGCGACTTTATCCAGATTGAGTGAGGAGAACTACGCGAAGTTTGAGTATTACCGCTGTGAAGAATTAAAAGGTAAGCGTGAAGACATCAAGCTGTATAAATACAAGCTATGATTGTGGATAGAAAGGTTTTTTAGGCTCTGGCTTAAGCTTCTTCAGCCGGCGCAAGAGGTCATCGGCAGCCCACTCCATCTCTTCAAGCTCTCCGCTATTAAACACCATATAGTCCGCCAATAATATTTTTTTGCTATCCGGTATTTGCTTTTCTAAACGCTTTAGAATGTCTTCCCTTTTGCTGCCATCCCTTTTCATTACCCGCTCGATGATTTCCTCTGTATTGGCAAGCACTAAAACGATCTGATCTACACATTCCAGCAAGCCCGCTTCATAGAGCAGAGGGATTTCCAGAAAAAGATACTTCTTGGGGTAGTTATCTGCCAAATCCTGCATGTCTTGCAAAACGCGGGGATGGATTTGAGAATTAAGCCATTTCAGCTCTATAGGATTATTAAAAACGATTTCGGAGATTTTCTCTCTTTTCACTTCGCCATTTTCCAAAACGCCTTCCCCCCAGCGTTTTACCCACATATCTTTTAGCTCCAGCAGATGATTATGCGCAATTTTATCTGCATAAAACACGTTATACCCTTTGTTTTCCAAGATCCTGCAAAAGGTACTTTTACCCGTGCCAATATTGCCGGTAATCCCAATGATAAGTGCTTTATTTGCTGGCATCGCTAATAATCTGCATCATTTCTTCAAAGGCTACGTTGCTCTTTAGCACCCCTTCCTGAGCAATGGAGATTTGACCCGTTTGCTCCGAAACGATGATGCTAATGGCGTCTGTGCGTTCGCTAATACCCACTCCTGCCAGGTGGCGCGTTCCCACCGTGTGCACATATTCCGGATTTTTGGAAAGCGGTAAAACCACTTTGTCGGCGGTGATGCGATTGCCGCGAATTACGATAGCGCCATCGTGCAATACGCTCTTGAGATTGAATATAGCCATGATCAAACGCATGGAGATGGCGGAATCGATAGGCTCGCCGGTTTGAATATATTCTGCGGGAAGCCGGCGTTTGGTTTCGATTACCACCAAAGCACCTATTTTGCGAAAACTCATGGAGGAGATGGCATCGATTAAGGGGGTATAAACGGACTGCTGTTCATTGCGGTTAAATGCGCTTTGAAACTCCCGCGCCAAATTGAAACGGGAGAGAATCGCCCTAAGTTCCGGCTGAAAGAGGATCACGATAGCCATCAGCCAATAGGTGCGTATGCCGCTAAGTAGTGAGGACAGTACTTTAAGCTCAAACATACTCGCCAAAAAGTAAAGTGCCAATAGCGATAGCAAGCCCCAGAGCACCTGATAGCCACCGGATTTTCGCACAATGAGCAGGGTTTGATAGATAAGTATGCTAATGATGAGGATATCGATAATATCTTTAAAACGGGGGATTAAAAAACTCACTGCTCTTGCCTCCTATATGCGTTTATGGCGTTAAATACCTTGATAAATTGCTGATGCTCTTGTACCTTGTGAACTCGGATAATCTTTGCCCCCGCTTGTAGGGCAAAATATGTAGCTGCCAAACTGCCGCCAATGCGCTCATCTGCTGCAGAAGGCGTAATGCGATTGATAAAGCTCTTGCGCGATGCCCCTAATACTAAATTGTAGCCGCGATACACCTGTAGATTCGCCAATAGCAGGAGGTTATGCTCCAGATTCTTACCGAAGCCGATACCCGGATCGAGATAGATACGATTTGAGTTTATGCCTTGCGCTTCAGCATATTGCAGGCGTTTAGTAAGATATTCCTTTACTTCTGCTACTACATCTATATATTGGGGATTATCTTGCATGTTTTCTGGTCTGCCCTGTATGTGCATCAAGATTACTTCGATATGCGGATACCTGGCTACTACTTTTACCATATCAGGCTCATATTCCAATGCGGAAATATCATTGATAATATCTGCACCGGCTTGAATGGCTTTTTCGGCTACGTTTGCTTTTTGGGTATCAATGGAAATACGGCAATCTGGTATTTGGCGTTTGAGTTCGCTTAATACAGGTTCAATCCGCTGCCACTCGGTTTCTGCAGCGATGGCTTTGGCGCCGGGACGTGTGGATTCTGCTCCGATATCGATGATGCCAGCCCCTGCCTGGTGCATGGCAATACCCTGGGCAATTGCTTTATCCTTTTCAAACCACAAACCGCCATCGGAAAAGGAATCCTGTGTAAGATTCAGGATACCCATGATTTGCGGAAGTTCGTGATTCTGAAGACCGGTCATTTCACTCTGAATACCACGCGGATGCGATACACGCGTTCTGCTTTATATACGCCTTTGAAGCCAAAACGCCAGTTCGGCATTTCCTTGCGGATGGCATCCCAATGTACGGCAGCTTTATAGCTTTGCACCTGCACGCTATTCATTTGTACTCTACCGGATTCCGAAAGCTGGAAATCGATTAAAATCTCATCATCCATAATGGGGTTTATCGTAGGCGCAGTTTGGCTAATGATATAGGCTTCTGCCGCTCCGGAAACTAAAGAGGCATTGTATCCGCTGCCGGGTCTGCCCCCCTGCGCTAAATCTCCCAAGGCACTCAAGGCTCCATTATATTCGCCGCGTTTGGTACCCGGTGGGGCTATCGCGTAGGATGAGGGTGTATCGATTACGGGACTCTCAATCAAGGGACTGCTAAGGGCTGCTACTTGTGGATTGGATCTTGCTTTTGAACTCCCCTGCAATGGCTTTATAGCCTGTTCGCTTTGTGCATCTCCCCCACTTGCTTCCTGAGCCGAGATTTGCGCTGGCGGTTCCGGAGCTTCCGTGCTCATCCATTCAAATTGATGCCAGTGCAGGGTCTTTGCGGGTTGATAATACAAGAAAGCCAGAATTGAGAGGATCAGGATATGGATAGCTATGGAAATAGCATAAGCGCTTTTTCTATTCCACTTTAAGGGCATCACGGTTTTTCCACCTCGGTAGCTACAAAGATCTTTTCAAAACCGGCGCCGCGCACCAAATCCATCAAATGAATCAGGCTTTGCAGGGGTAAATCGCTTTCTGCTGAAATGCGTACCACGGTACCGGTATCCACAAAATCATCTTTTAGCAATTCTGCCATTTCTGCCAGATTGCATTGCATTTCGTTGTAAAACACCCGCCCATCTTTAAAGTATTTTATGTTTATGCTTTGCAGGGTTTGGCGCTCGGAATTTCGCGAGCCGGGCAGTTTGATAGGCATACCGGTTTGGCTGGCAAAATTTGAGGTAATAAGCAGAAATACCAAAAGTAGAAAGATTACGTCCGTCATTGAAATGAGCATGGTGCTGCTTATCTTCTGTTTGGAAAGGCGGATTTTCATGATTCTTTGTAGTATTGCACCAAGAACTGGCTGGCGCTATCCTGCATATCGTGCAAGATGTTTTCCAAGCGGGTGATGATGTCGTTGTAAAACACAATGGCGATAATGCCCACGATAAGCCCGCCAATGGTGGTAAGCATGGCTTCCCAGATTCCGCCTGCCAGGATGTTGATATCGATACCGGCGCTGCTTTGATGCTGGATATTCATAAACACACGCACCATACCGAGCACAGTTCCCAAAAAGCCAATCAAGGGCGCAATGGCGGAAAAGGTGCTAAGCCAGCCCATACCTTTTTCCAGTTTATGCAGCTCGTAATTCGCAGCGGATTCCAGGCTTTGGGTAATAAGCTCCTTGTCTTTGGTATCGTGTGCCAGCACTTTCATGAGCACCTGTGCAATCGGGCTGGCGGCGTGCCCTTCATTTAGCTTTTCCAAAAGCGCCGTGCTATTTAGCTTCAGATTCAGTATTTCCAATACCGGGCTATTGGCTTTCTTTACTATAGCAAGCTGCCGGTATTTCTCTATCACTATTGCCAATACTGCAATGGAAAGTAGCAGCAGCACATACATCAATATGCCGCCCTGCATCATGAGAGAAAGAATGCTCATATATATTACTCTGATATTAAAAGACAAGTGCCCTTCAAAGCTGGATGATACCTTGAAGGGCAGCTTGCTTTAATTATTAGCCGTTTTTCTTCATGAATTCTATCATGAATTCGCCCAGTGCTTTGGCAGCGGGCAGCGGCAGGGAATTATAGATACTGGCACGGCAGCCGCCTACATCGCGATGGCCTTTCAGGCCGATCATGCCAACTTTCTTGGCTTCGCTAATAAAGCTAGCTTCCAGCTCTTCGGTAGCCATTCTGAAGGTGACGTTCATCAGAGAACGTGCTTCAGGCTCCACGGTGCCTTTGTAGAAACCGTTGGATTGGTCGATGGCATCGTAGATATACTTGGCTTTCACCTGGTTATTGGTGGCGATCTTCTCCAAACCGCCCATTTCTTCCACCCATTTCAGTACCAGACCAATCATGTAGATAGTCCAGCAAGGAGGGGTGTTGTACATGGAACCGGCTTTGGTGTGAACCTTGTAATCCAGCATCGAGGGCAAGCCACTGGCAGCGGTATCGAGGAAATCCTTCTTCGCTATTACCACAACGGCACCGGCGGGACCCACGTTTTTCTGCGCACCGGCATAGATAAAGGAGTATTTGTCGATATCAATGGGTTTGCTTACAAAGTTTGAGCTCATATCTGCGATTAAAGGCACACCGGCGGGTACTTCGGGATCATAGTGCCATTCGGTACCGTAGATGGTGTTGTTATTGGTAATATGCAGATAGGCGGGGTTGTCCGAAAGCTCGTAGCCTTTGGGGATGTAGCTGAAGTTCTTGTCTTCGCTGCTGGCTGCTACGTGTAGGGCTTTGCCTATCTTCTTGGCTTCGGCGATGGCTTTCTTGCTCCATACGCCAGTATTGATGAAGTTTGCCACCTTACCTTCATGGGCAAAGTTCATCGGCACCATAAGGAATTGCATGCTGGCGCCGCCTTGCAAAAAGAGCACCTGATGCTCATCGCCCAAGCCGTAAATACGCTTCAGCGTGGCTTCGGTTTCGTCGATAATTGCCTGATACTCTTTGCTGCGATGGCTCATTTCCATCACCGAAAGGCCCATGCCTTTGTAATTGAATAAATCCGCTTGTGCTTCGCGAAGAACTTCTTCGGGCAACACCGCGGGTCCTGCGTTAAATATATGAACGCGTTCCATTTTTAATCCTCCCGGATGTATATTTTTGTTCTTTGGTGCAAGGATTTCAAATACCAATTTTTAAGGCAAGCATTATTTTTCATTCTCAGAAAAGAGTTGACGTAAAAGGGGAGCTATCCAATTTGGTTCAAAGGAATTAAAGAATGTTATATAAACTACTTGAGCCATACAAGATTGTGCTGGCTTCGGCATCACCTCGCCGCGAATATCTCTTAAAAATGCTAAATATTCGCTTTGAAACGCAAGCCAGCCAGATTATCGAAAAAGCCAATGGCGAAGCTGTTGAAAAGCAGGTCATTAGCCACGCTTTGCATAAAGCCCAAAGCGTTGCCCAGCTGCGTCCAGATGCGGATATCATTATCGGCGCAGATACCATCGTGCATCTGGATGGTGAGCTTTTAGGCAAGCCAGAAAGCGTCGAAAAGGCAAGAGAGTATCTCAGGCGTTTAAGCGGGAATACACATGAGGTAATTACCGGCATTTGCCTGTATCATCAGGGCAAGGCATATAGCGCTTCTGAGCGCAGTGTGGTCACTTTTGCCCCTTTAAGTGAAGCCGAAATCCAGGCATATATCGCTACCGGCGAACCGATGGACAAAGCCGGCGCTTATGGTATTCAAGGGCACGGTAGCCAGTTTATCCAAGGCATTCAAGGTTGCTACTTTAACGTTATGGGCTTTCCCATCCACCGTTTTTATACACTTTGCAGATCTACGATCAAGGAACTGTAAGATGATACTGATCCACAACGGGCATTTCTATATCGGGGGCGCATTTGACCCCGACATTAAGGCGATTTTGGTACAGGATGGCACTATCCGCGCACTCCTGCGAGAATTGCCAGCCGATCTGAATAACTACGAACTCATTGACCTAAAAGAGCACTGGGTTTACCCCGGCTTTATCGATACCCATACCCATAGCTTTGAAGGCGGGCTGTATTCCCTGATGTTGGATCTCAGCGAAGCGCTTAGTATTCAGGATGTATTAGACCTTATTACCATCGCACGCCCAGGCGTAAAGGAGCATCTATTTGCCTGGAACTTCGATGAGCTAAAGCTCAAAGAAAAGCGTTTCCCCACCCGCGCTGAACTGGATAGCGTAATTCCGGATAAGAATCTCATCCTGCGCCGTATGGACGGGCATTCCTGCATGATCAATAGTTTCGCCTGCAACAATCTGGAAAATGCCGGAATCAAAATCCGCTGCGAAGGTGAAGTATTCAAAGCCCTGGAAAATGACCTTACCGTGCATTGGTTTCATAAGAGCCTGGATGCCGAAAGCATTCTCGCCAACTACCGTGCAGCTGCCCAGATTGCCCTAAAAGGCGGCTTTACCACCATCCATACCATGGTGGGCGATGCGAATGACAGCATTGGGCATTATGCCTTGCTCAAGAAACACTTAAGTAGCTTTCCTATAGATTATATCCTCTATGCCCAAAGCTTCAATATCGAAGCCGCTTTGGAAGTGGGGGCAGATCGCATCGGCGGCTGCATCCTGGCAGATGGTTCCATTGGCAGCTATACCGCAGCGGTTTACGAACCTTACAAAGGCATGCCTATGCGCGGGCACCTCTATCAAAGCGATAGTTTTTGGCGCAATTTCATCTATATGGCGCACCGCTACAATATGCAGGTGGGCGTGCACTGCATTGGCGATAGAGCCATTGCGCAGATAAACGACATCTATAGCGAGCTGGCAAATACGGATTTCAAAGACCTGCGGCATATGCTAATCCATTGCGAAATGACGGATGATGATCTGATCAACCACATTAAAGCTTCCAGCGCCGTACCCGTAATGCAGCCCGCCTTTGACCTCTATTGGGGCGGCGATAGCGGCTTTTATGCCAGTGTATTGGGTATCGAGCGCAGCCGTAAGATGAACCGCTTTGCCAGCATGCTTAGTCGCGGCATCCGCGTTTGCGGCTCTTCGGATTGGTATATCACCCCGCTAAATATCAATCTCTCCTTGGATGCACTCTTAAATCATAATAACCCCGCTGAACGTCTTAGCCCCGAACAGGCGATAAAGATATACACCGAAAATGCCGCCTGGCTCTCGCACGATGAAGCGCAATTTGGCGCTATTCGCAGCGGTTTGCAGGCAGATTTTAGCGTATTGAACTACAATCTTTTTGACCCTCCCCCCTACTCCCAACGCAAAGTGAAAGCCGTAATCAAAAAAGGAATCCTCCAGTATGACGCGCTATGATCTGGGCAAAGAACAGATCCTTGAGATCATTGCCAGCGAGCTTTACTTTCATCCCTGGCTGAATCCGGTAGATCTCTTTAAGGTAATGTATCAGGCGTCTTTTGGTCCCTTTCATGTTGTCAAAGACAAGGATAGTCTGATGCAGGCGATTTCCCGCGAAATCTGGTATATGGAACACGACTATCTGCCCTTAGTGCAAAAGATTGGCAGGAAATACGCACGCATTAGCCTGAACATCTTTGGCACAAAACGCAATCTGGAAGACCATAATGCAGCGATTAGCGCTTTTGCCGAATGGATGCTTGCCTCCTGTGAAGTAGTGGAAAACCCGGCAGAAATCTCTAAGATACTCTGGAAAAGGTATCTACCTCTTTTTAAGGAATCACTAAGAGCCAGCGAAGCTGAGTGGACTCTTGCCCAAAGCTATATAGATAAAGGCAGCCTGCCCTCCCACTCCCCTGAATATCATGCGGAATATCACCCGCACTATCGCATTGTAAAACTTGAATTAACCCAGTATAAAAGAATATTTTTTGGAGAAGATTGAATGACGCCTATTCGTGTACGTTTTGCCCCCAGCCCCACCGGATACCTGCATATTGGCGGTCTTAGAACCGCTTTATACGATTTCCTTTTTGCGCGTAGCTATGGCGGCAAGTGCATTCTGCGTATTGAAGATACGGATAAATCCCGCGAAGTGAAGGGAGCCGTAGAAGACCTGATTGAAACATTGCAAGTCCTGGGCATAGATTTTGACGAAAGCCCCATAGTGGGCGGAGATTATGCACCCTATATCCAGTCTGAAAGACTACCGCTTTACCACCAGCATGCAAATGAACTTCTTGATAAAGGGCATGCTTATCGCTGTTTTTGCAGCTCAGAAACCCTGAATCAAATGCGTGAAGAACAGCAAGCAAAAGGGGAGTTTGTAAAATACGACCGCCGCTGTGTGCAGCTCTCCCCCACCGAGATAAATGAGAAGCTTGCTGCCGGTACTCCTCACGTAATCCGTCTGAAAATGCCGGATGATTATCGCTTTGCCTTTGAAGACATTATCCGCGGCAAGGTGGAAATGGATGCCGCCCAATCCGACGACCAGGTAATTATCAAATCCGACGGCTTCCCCACCTACCATCTCGCTGCCGTGGTGGATGACCATTATATGCAAATCTCCCACGTAATTCGCGGCGAAGAATGGCTTTCCAGCACGCCCAAACACATCTGGCTGTATCGGTGCCTGGGCTGGGACGCACCGAAATGGGTGCATTTGCCCCTGATACTCAATACCGACCGCAGCAAACTCAGCAAACGCATGAACGACGTCTCGGTAGAAAGCTATCTCAAAAAAGGCTATCTCAAGGAAGCGCTCATCAATTTCGTGGCACTTTTGGGCTGGCACGAAGCGGATGACAAAGAGCTTTACACTTTAGAAGAACTGTGCCAAGTCTTTAGTTTGGAGCGCGTGAGCAAAGCCGGAGCAGTGTTTGACCTCACGAAGCTGGATTGGATGAACGGTCACTATTTGCGCAGCCTGCCCTTGGAAACCATTGCCGAACGTGCAAAGCCTTATTTTGAAGGAGTTCCCCTAAGGGATGAAAAACAATACATGGCAATAGTAGCCGCCGGACGCGAGCGCGTACAAGTGTTGCCTGCATTGGCGGAATATGCCCAGCCTTTCCTGAACCCCAAAGCCCTGGGGGATGCAGAGATAGAGCTATTAGGCACGGAAGCAGCCCAAAAGGTGCTGAAATACTTTGCCGAACATCTACCCACTACCGATATCAATGACGCCGAAGCAGTGAACGCTATGGCTAAAGATGGTATCAATCAATTGGGCATCAAAGGCAAACATTTCTATACACCGCTACGCCTGGCGCTTTTAGGCGAAAGCCACGGTCCCGATCTGCCCAGCACCTTTCAGATTATTGGCGTGGAAGAAAGCCTGAATCGCTTCGCTAAATGTAGAATGTAGAGTGTAAAATGCAAAATTAGCAAGGGTTTATCGCTGCGCTTCAAAACCCTTGGAAGATTCTGCTTCGCTTCGCTGCGCAATGAATGATGATTGAATCCGCCGAAATATACACGCAACAGCTAATCATTATGGATTGTGTGTCAATTTATTACGGTGTGCGCTTTGCGCCCCTACACTCCAGTTTCCTTAGATATCGGGCATGTTTTAGCATTTCTGGTTAGCTTCTGGCGCATAAAACCTACGCCAGTACATTCGCGACGAGCGCTGCGCAGCCATAAATAACTTGCTTTTTTCTCCCTATTACTTAGTATATGAACAGATATTCATATAAGGGAGATACAATGTCCACACAATGTAATTGCAAAATGATCTCTGCCAAAGAGATAGACGAGATTAAGCAGGGCTTGCCCGCCGCTGCTACCATCGAAGACATGGCAAACTTCTTCAAGGTATTTGGCGATTTTTCGCGGCTCAAGCTCCTTTACTACCTTTCCAAAGCCGAACTCTGTGTGGCAGATTTGGCATCTTTGGCGGGCATGCAGGCTTCTGCGGTATCGCATCAGCTCAAGACCTTGCGCTTAAATAGAATTGTAAAATACCGCAAGGAAGGCACCGTGGTCTATTACTCGCTGGACGATCAGCATATTGAAGGGCTTTTTGAACTCGCACTCACGCATTTGCAGGAGAATAGATGATTATCAAAGAATATGAAATACACAATTTGGATTGCGCCGGATGCAGCGCCAAGATTGAAGCCAGCATTGCCAATCTCGCCGAAGTAAGCGAGGTGAATCTGGATTTTATGAATAAACGCCTGATAGTAGAGTATAAAGACGAGAGCGCCGAGGTATTGGAACGCCTGAACAATATCGCCTCACGCATCGAGCCGGGGGTAAGCATTCACGAGCCGGGCGAGCACGACCACGTGCACGATGTGGGCGGTAAATACTCATACATCATCTTCGCTGGACTTATTTTATATCTCATCAGCTTTTTACTGCCAGTTTCTACCCTTGTCAAAAGCATTTTGGGAATAGCATCTTATCTTTTAGTATCCGGGCGCGTGCTACGCGATGCGGCAAAGGAAGTATTTACGCGTCAGCTTTTGGCAGAACATTTTCTGATGAGTATTGCCAGCATTGGCGCCTTGTATTTGGGCGAATATTCCGAGGCAATCGCGGTGATGGCGCTGTATGAATTAGGGCAATATTTAGAAAGCCGGGCGCTGGCAGGCAGCCGCAAATCTGTAAACAGCCTCCTGAGCCTAAAGCCCGAAAAAGCGCATCGCAAAGTGGAAAATGGCGAAATCGAGGAGATAAGGCTTAGCGAACTTAAGCTGCATGACACTATCCTGATTTATGCCGGCGAGCGCATTCCGGTAGATGGCATTATCCTCAAAGGTGAAAGCAGCCTGGATGCCTCCAGCATTAGCGGTGAATCCGCGCCCTTAGCGGTAAGCGAGGGGGATTATATCTATGCCGGAACTTTGAATAATAGCGGACTTTTGGAAATGGAAGTGCAGAAAACCGAGGCGGAAAGCATGGTAAGCCGCATTACGCAGCTTATCGAAAGTGCCGGTGCGCGCAAATCGCAGCAAGAGCGCTTTATCACCCGCTTTGCGCGTTATTACACTCCGGCGGTGGTGGCGCTGGCTTTTTTGGTATTTCTCGTTCCCAGCCTCTTAGGCTATCCCGCCGCTTTATGGTTCAAGCGCGCCTTGGTTTTCCTCATCGTAAGCTGTCCCTGCGCGCTGGTAATCTCCATCCCCTTGTCATACTATATCGGCATCGGCATTGCTGCCAAGCGGGGTATCATATTCAAGGGGAGCAGTTTTTTAGACCATCTGCGCAAAATCCAAACCTTGGTTTTCGATAAAACAGGCACCCTTACCACCGGCGATTTACGCCTGGAAAAGATTATCACTGTGGGAGATATAAGCGCCGTGGAGTTTGAAGCCGGGCTTTTCATCTGTGAATATACTTCAAATCATCCTTATGCCCTGGCGGTAAAAAAAGAGCTGGATTTGCCCTTTGATACAGAGAAAGTAGAGTCTTTTACGGAAATCCCCGGCAAAGGCATCACCATCCGCTATGCTGGGAACGACTACACCGCTGGCAGCGAAGCTTTTTTTAACGAATTAGGCTATCTAAATCTCATCGATGCAGGCGCTTTTAGCGCGGTGCATCTTAGCATCAATGCCCTGTATCAGGGCGTGGCGCTATTCAGCGATGAGATTAAGCCTTTGATGCCGGAAGTGCTTGGCACCCTAAAAGATTATGGAGTAAAGCGCCAGATTATGCTTTCCGGAGACCGCCGTGCCAAAGCCCAGGCTGTGGCAGAAGATCTGGGTTTAGACGCCTTTTATGCCGAACTCTTGCCTCAGGATAAACTGGATGTATTGGAAAAAATCATGGCAGAAAGCCCCGGCACCACCTGCTTTGTGGGCGATGGGCTGAACGATGCGCCAGTGCTGGCTCGCGCCGATATTGGCATCGCCATGGGCGGTATCGGTGCCCAAGCCACCATCGAAAGCGGGGATATCATCTTGCTAAATGACAAAGCCGAGCAGCTTCAAAAAGCCTTTGAAATCTCGCGGCATACCCATCGCATCGTGTGGCAAAATATCGGGCTGGCGTTGGGTATCAAAATCCTGGTAATGGTGCTGGGTGTAAGCGGTATTTCCGGGCTGTGGGAAGCCATTATCGCCGATGTGGGTGTGAGTCTTTTGGTGATATTTAATTCCTTGAGGTTGCTTAAGATAAAGTAGATTTTAGCGATAGCAGGGTAAATAATGAAAGCTCCAGCCCCTTTTCCAGAGTTTTCAGGGAAGGGGCATTTTTGGGTAGTTACGTTTATGAAATACACGAAATTTGATGTTCAAACCGATTTTGTACCTGTCTCGATATGCCAAAACCAAACTTTATAACTCCAAAGCAAGCGCCAGCTTTAAATTAGCTATTGTGAGCAAAGTGAGCAATACCGATTAAACCTGACAACTGAGACCTGTCTTCCTGAAACCTGCGGAGCTTAGCGAAGCCCGCGCTTGCGCAGCGTAACACGTTTGTTGCCCTCGCAATGCCCTCGCCTCTACCCGCAAAATACCGGTCGAGGCGAGGGCATTGCGAGGGCGGCTAATGGGGAAGGGCTTTGTAAGGCGTGTGTAGTATGTAATATGGATATGCGGATTGAATACCTCAAATCTGGGATGAATATTCGTTTTTATCGCGTTCTTTTCATGTTTCATTTCAATCGCATCTTCAATGTGTAAATAATGGACTCAAATTATGCCATTGCTAACGTTCTTGGGCTGCCCCGAAATGCCAAAACCAAGCACGATATCAAGCAAAACGAGAATGTAGGGGCGCAAGGTTTTGCGCCCGCTTTTAATAAAGCGTGTGCGCAGCACACACCGTAATAAATTGATACATAATCCGTAATGCTTACCTGTTGCGTGTAATTCTCGGCGGGTTCAATGCATTGAACCCCTACATTTCAGGTGTGGACATTTCTTGATATTGTGTTGTTTGTATATTACTGGACAGCCTCGCCATTTTATATAACACACACGTTTTCAAAACACAAAATGCAATAAAACCCCATCCCTTCCCCTTCTTTTATGCGCAAGATCCGCGGATTTTGCGCATAAAAGAAGGGGAAGGGATGGCGGATAAAAGAATATTCACCAAAACGAAACTCATACACAGCTATATCATTCCTAAACAAAAACCTCGGTTTCAAGCTTGACAAGATAGTGGCACATCAAAAAGGTGGAAATACATTGATAATTTTGGAGATATTATGTCTATAATAATAAGCCTTCCGGATGGAACGAAAAAGGAATATCCGGCGCCGGTATCTGCGCTTCAGATAGCCAATGATATTAGCCCCCGCTTAGGTGACGCAGCTTTGGCGGCAGAAATAAATGGAGTAATGAAAGACCTGAGCACGGTGATCGATAGCGACGCCGAGCTATTGATTCACACCTTCAAAACCGAGAAAGGGCGCGAGCTATATTGGCATAGCACAGCGCATTTGATGGCGCAGGCGGTGACACAGCTTTTCCCCAAGGTGCAGGTGACCATTGGCCCCGCCATTGAACAGGGTTTTTATTACGATTTTGATAAAGACGAAGCCTTTACGGACGAGGATTTATTGCGCATAGAAGAGCGTATGAAAGAACTGATTGCCCAGGATTTACCTTACTATCGCAAAGAACTGAGCAAAGCCGAAGCCATCCAAATCTTTGGACAAATGGGCGAGAATTACAAGCTGGAAATCCTGGACGAAATCCCCGACGATGAGGTGATAAGCTCTTACACTCAAGGGGATTTTATCGACCTTTGCCGCGGCCCGCATATCCCCTCCACCGGCAAGCTGAAAGCGGTAAAACTTTTGAAAACTTCCGGTGCTTATTGGCGCGGCGATGAAAAGAATAAGATGTTGAAGCGCATCTATGGCATCAGCTTCCCCTCCAATAAAGAGTTAAACGAATACTTGAGCTTTTTGGAAGAAGCGGCGAAGCGGGATCATCGTAAGTTAGGCAAAGATTTAGACCTCTTTTCCATCAACGACGAGGTGGGACCGGGTCTGGTGCTGTGGCATCCCAATGGCGCTATGATACGGCATTTGATTGAAAACTTTTGGAAAGAAGAGCACATCAAACATGGCTACAAATTGATTTATACCCCGCATGTGGGGCGTAGCAAGCTGTGGGATACCAGCGGGCATTTAGGCTTTTACAGCGAAAATATGTATGCCAAGATGGATGTGGAAGGGCAGGATTATTATATCAAACCCATGAATTGCCCTTTTCACTTGAGCATTTACAATGCAAATCACCATAGCTATCGCGAGCTTCCCATCCGCCTGGCAGAGCTGGGTACGGTTTACCGCTATGAACGCAGCGGCGTATTGCATGGGCT